>CBDUBB010000078.1:0-8682 GCA_965365265.1 uncultured Flavobacteriaceae bacterium | reverse complement strand
CCTGCCGCAAAAGCCATTATTTTAGCGCGTTGCTCTGCTGACTCCAGGACAAACCGCCCCTGGGGAGGCATTACCTCCAGCACATCCCCGGGCGTTAGTTTTTCATTGGCATAAACGGAGAAGGCTCCTCCGGGCACTTTTTTTATACCAACTGTTATTTTTGTATCTGTAGGACTTGAACACAGTGAATATGACCGCCTGATTTCTCCCTCAGAAGAAGGGTGCTTAATGGTTAGGTATTGCCCGGCCTTGAACTTGAATTCCTCTTTCAGTTTCTGAGGCACGTTGAAACTAATCGCCACAGAACTTGGGGTCAGGGGGGTTACATCGGAAACCGGGAGGGAATAGAAATGACTCATGAACAATTTTTTTGCAAAATTACGCAAGCACAGGGGTACACACCAAAGGTTTGATTTCTTTTCACTGGTTTTGTAACAAATTTGTGATCTTTGCTACTTATGCGCAGCGCACAAAACACGAACCATGTTTAAGCATTTTGTCCGATTGCAGTGGAAGTCCTTTTTCCGCTCTTCCTCCTTTGCAACCAATCTGGCATTCAAGATTCTCATGTTTCTGGGAGCCCTGTATTTCATCGCAGTGTTCCTCTCCCTTGGGATTGGGGTTTATTTCTTCATAGATAATGGAGGCTTTGGCGATCCCCTTCGGGTAGTAAACCGCTTCCTGATCTATTATGTGGTTCTGGATCTGTACCTCCGGTACATGCTGCAGAAAATGCCCGTGATGAATATCCGGCCGCTTCTCTACCTGCCGATTCGCAAGAACGCCGTTGTAAAATTCTCCCTTGGAAAAACGGTGCTTTCGTTTTTCAACCTGTACCACGCCTTTTTTTTCATACCGTTTTCCGTTGTCCTGTTAATCAAGGGGTATAGCCCCGTTTCAGTAATTGGATGGCACCTGGCCATGCTGGCGCTTTTTTTCGTAAATAATTTTCTGAACATTATTGTCAACAACAAAGACCGGGTATTCTACCCTATGCTATTGGTTTTGGCCCTTTTAGGGGTATCACAGTACTACGGATGGTTCGATATCACCGAATATACGGCCCCTGTCTTCGACATTTTCTACGACCAGCCCTGGACGGCCCTGTTCCCCTGGCTCCTGCTCGTCTATGTAGCGTGGATTTCCTTCGGGTACTTCCGAAGCCATATGTATCTGGATGCAGGTCTGGCGGTCAAAAAACAAGAGGGAAAAACGGAGGATTATACATGGTTGAACCGGTTTGGCAACCTGGGCACATTCTTGAAAAACGATATCAAGCTGATTCGTCGCAACAAACGGTCAAGGACCACGGTTATCATAAGCCTTCTTTTCCTGCTATACGGATTTTTTTTCTTTACCGGATCTGTGGAAATGTATGAAACCCCGGTCATGTGGGTCTTTGCCGGGATATTCGTTTCTGGGGGGTTTCTGTTTACCTTCGGGCAGTATGTCCCCAGTTGGGACAGTTCCTATTATCCGCTGATGATGAGCCAGAACATTCAGTACCGGGAATACCTCAATTCCAAGTGGTACCTCATCGTGATCGCAACGATGGTCAGCACGCTTTTATCGGTGTTCTATCTGTATTTCGGATGGCACGCGTATCTCGCCATAGTGGTGGGAGCGGTATACAATATCGGGGTGAATTCCTATCTGGTGCTTTGGGGCGGGGCCTATATCAAGACGCCAATCGATCTTACGAGCAATAAAAAAGCATTCGGGGACAGTCAGGCATTTAATGTCAAAACCCTGTTGCTGACCATTCCGAAGCTCTTATTGCCCCTGCTGGTTTTCTGGCTGGGGAGCTGGGTATGGAACGATACAGCAGGATATCTCATGGTAGCCCTGGCCGGGGTGGCTGGCTTTGCATTCCGGGAACCGGTTTTCAGGCTTATCGAAAGGATTTACAAGAAGGAAAAATACAAGACACTTTCAGCCTACAGGGAGAAGGCTGCCTAAAAATTCAATTCGATTATGATCAAAGTAACCGAACTATCGAAAAAATATGGAGCACAAACCGTCCTGGACCTGCCCAACCTGGAAATTCCAAAAGGGCAGAGTTTTGGGCTGGTGGGGAACAACGGCGCCGGAAAGACCACGTTTTTCAGTTTGATGCTCGACCTGATCCAGCCTACTACCGGAAACATTGTGAGTAATGGGGTGGAGGTCCGCAGCAGTGAGGCCTGGAAGCCGTTTACATCGGCCTTTATCGATGAAACCTTCCTGATTGGGTATCTCACCCCTGAGGAGTATTTCTATTTCATCGGGGAGTTGCGCGGACAGACACGTGCCGATGTGGATGCGCTTTTAGAGGGCTTCGAGGACTTTTTTCACGGGGAAATCCTCAGTCAGAAGAAATACCTCAGGGACCTTTCCAAGGGAAACCAGAAAAAGGTGGGAATAACGGCTACTTTCATTGGTAATCCGGAGGTAGTGGTCCTGGATGAACCTTTTGCAAACCTGGACCCCACCACACAGATCCGCCTTAAGAAAATTATCCGGGAGCTCTCAGCCAAACGGGAGGTGACCGCACTTATTTCCAGTCATGACCTGGTCCATGTTACCGAGGTATGCGAGCGGATTGTGGTGCTGGACAAAGGGAAAATAGTGAAGGACATCCAAACCTCCCCTGAGACCCTTAAGGAACTGGAAACCTTCTTTGGCGGATAACCCTTCCTACTATCAGCTGCTCTATTTTTTACTGGGGGAAGGCTCTGGCTGCGCGGATTAAAAGGATCAAATTATCCAAAGCGCCCATTTTTACGGCGTCCCGGCATACTAAACAGGCTGTTTTGTAGTTTAGACTACATACGAATACGGGTAATTTTGAAGCTTCGTTTTTTATTACTTCTATTTCTTGGGGCTTTGTGGCTGTTTGCACAGGGATGTTCCACTAAGAAGGACGCCTTTGTGAACCGCAACTGGCATGCGCTGAATACGAAGTACAATGTGCTTTATAACGGGAATGTTGCCTTTGAGGAAGGGCGTTCACAAATCAACAATTCGTACAGGGATAACTACTGGGAGATCCTTCCTGTTGAGCGACTGCAAGTCTCAGGAGAAGTTAAACTGGATACGGAGGACAACAACCCAAGCTTCATCAAGGCTGAGGAAAAAGCGACCAAAGCCATTCAGAAACACAGCATGGATATTAGCGGGGTGGAACGCAACCCTCAGACCGACGAGGCCTTTCTGCTGCTCGGGAAAGCCAGGTATTTTGACGAGCGTTATATTCCCGCACTGGAGGCTTTCAACTACATTCTCCGGAAATTCGAAGAGAGCAATAAGCTCAATGAAGCCCGAATCTGGCGGGAGAAGACAAATCTCCGTCTGGGCTATGAAGAGCTAACACTTCAAAACCTCAAGAAGCTTTTTAAATACGACGACCTCTCGGATCAGGAATATGCGGATGCCAGGGCGGTCATGTCCCAGGCCTATATCAACCTGCAAGCGCTGGACACGGCGGTTCAAAACCTAAAAACAGCCGCTGCCTATACCCAAAAAAACGAGGAGAAGGGTCGCTATTACTTTATCATCGGGCAACTATTTAACCGACTGGACCATCCGGATAGCGCTGATTTGGCCTTTAACAAGGTCATTGATCTGAACCGGAAGATCCCCAGGGTATACCTGGTCAACGCACACCTGCAGAAGATCAGGAATGGACAGCAGTCCGGGCAGAGCAGCGAGGAACTGCTGGAATACCTCACCAAACTGGAAGAAAATCGGGAAAACAGGCCCTATCTCGACAAAATTTACCGTCAGCTGGGTGAGTTCCACCTCCGGGAAGGTTCGGATAGCCTGGCACTTGGTTATTACAATAAATCACTTCGGGCCAGCGATAACGATCCCGTCCTGAAGGCGCTGAATTACAATGACCTGGCGGAATACTATTTCGATGAAAATCAGTACAGGAATGCCGGATCTTATTACGATAGTGTCTTGTTAAATACCCCTGAAAACACGCGTGCCTTCCGCAGGGTTCGTAAAAAACGGGACAACCTGGAGGATGTGATTCAGTACGAGGAAGTAGTTCAATATACCGATAGCATTATCTCACTTTACGAGATGTCTGCCCTGGAACGGGAAATTTATTTCCAGACCTATATCGATTCGCTTCGGAAGATCGATGAGGCCGAGCAGCAGAAGAAAGAACAACAGGTCCGAACCGGGCTGGAATCTTTTGCGCAAAGCCCGGGAGGAAAGCAAAACCAGGGCAAGTTCTATTTCTACAACATCACCAGCCTCGGTTATGGCAAGACCGAATTCAGGACCAGATGGGGGGATCGGGAACTGGAGGACAACTGGCGCTGGAGCAACAGATCGAGGATTGTACCTGATACTTCCGCGGACGTAATTTCGGAAACGGTGTCCCTAACAGACGGGATTACGGATGAAGAAAAATATTCCATGGAATACTACCTCAACCGAATCCCCGACGACCCAGTGCTCATTGACAGTCTTAGAAGGGAACGCAATTTTGCAAATTACCAGCTTGGGCTGATTTACAAGGAAAAGTTTAAGGAACCCATGCTGGCCGCTGCCAGGCTGGAACAGGTCCTCAATTCACAGCCTGAGGAACGACTCGTTTTACCCAGTAAGTACAACCTTTATAAAATCTATCAGGAGGTAGGGAGCCCCCTTCAGGAATCTATGAAGCGGGATATTGTGGAGAACCATCCCGAATCCCGATATGCAGCTATACTGACAAACCCGGATATCCGCCTTTCAACTCTGGAAAACAGCCCTGATGTCAGATATGCCGAACTCTACAAGGACTACTCGGGGCAGGAATATTTAAAGGTCATTACCGGAGCTGAGGAAAGTATCAATCAGCTTGCCGGAGACCCCATTGTAGCCAAACTGGAATTGCTGAAGGCGAATGCCATCGGAAGGCTTCAGGGATTTGAACAATTCAGTGAGGCGCTGAATTACGTGGCATTGAATTACCCCAACACCCAGGAGGGGATACAGGCGCGGCAGATTATAGATGAGCAACTCCCAAAATTACAGAACCGTGAGTTTTCAGATGCGACGGGAGCCAGGGGTACCGGGAACTGGAAAGTAGTATTCCCGTTTAAAAGATTTCAACACAACCAGGCCATGGATTTAAAAAAGGCACTGGAAGAAGCCCTGGAGGATCTCAGATATACGAACAGCGTTTCACGAGACATCTACAACCTGGAATCGGAATTTATCGTGGTTCACGGATTCCCTTCAAGGGATTATGCCCTCGGCTTTGTAGAACTGCTTAAAAAGAATAAGGATTACCGGATTGACCGTGAGAATTTTGTAATTTTATCCTCTAATTACAAGGTAGTCCAGGTCCACAAGAATCTGGAGGAATACCGAAGCCAAATGCAATCCCCAAAACCTTAACAACCATGTTTTCTGACAACAAAAAACCTAAGACTATGAGCGAACTTGGCGGACAACCGAACCGGATCGAAAAGAATACTAAAATTAAAGGCGAAATAGTCTCTGAGGCAGATTTTCGCATTGACGGCAAATTGGATGGGAACCTGAAGACATCTGGAAAGGTCGTCATAGGCAAAGACGGCTATATCCATGGCAAAGTGGAATGTGTCAATGCCGACATCGAAGGCAATTTCAATGGCGAATTGCTGGTATCTGAGTTGCTTTCCCTGAAAAGTGCTGCCGTGATCGAGGGGACCGTATTTGTTTCCAAGCTGTCCGTGGAACCGGGGGCAACCTTTAACGCCTCCTGCAGCATGAAGGGCAAAAACTCGCTAAACGGCAGGGATACCGGTACTCTGGAACCAAAAGATAATCAGGCAGCAGCTCCCAAACCCATGGAACGTGCCAAAACGTCCTGAGAAAGGAAAAAACCCGTTCAGGCAGGCCGCGGTGCTTTCGGGGATCGCAGTTGAAATGGGGGTGATCATTTACCTGGCAGCGCAGGCGGGCATTTGGCTGGACTCGCATTACCAGACCGATAAACGACTTTTTACTGCCATAAGCACTATTTTGGGGGTTGGAATTTCCCTCTGGGTGGTGCTGAAACAGCTGAAGCGCCTGAATCCCTGATGAAACACCTGCCTTACCTTCTTAGATACCTGATGGTCCTCGCTATGGTCCTCGGCATTTCTTTTGGGGTACATGCCTGGCTTCGCTCCCAATCGGATCTTCAACCGATAGGAGACCTGCTGTCCCTGAGCTATCTGTTCAATTTCGCAATGGCCTTTGGAATTGTGACCGGATTGTACCTGGTGCGGTTTCGAATGAAGCAGCAAATCGGGTTTTTATTTATAGGAGGCAGCCTTCTTAAATTCCTTGTGTTTTTTCTCTTCTTCTACCCTTCGTTTACGGCAGATGGAACCATCAGTAGGGCAGAGTTCTCAAGTTTCTTTGTTCCGTACTTCCTGGCCCTTGCAACCGAGACATACTATACGGCATCCATGTTGAAAAATCTGGAAAAGGAAAACCCCGACTGAAGCGGTTTCCAGGGCCTGAAAATAAAGTGTAAATGCTTTTTTCTTTTTAGAGGAATAACTTACATTTGCACCGATTTTTAGAGACCCCAAGATTCGATACTCATGCGAACATCCTTTGTGAGGAAACTGCTGGCCGCCACACTTTTGTGTTTGGGGCCTGTTTTATTTGCCAAGGAATCTTCCCCCCAGGCTGAAGGGCCCGAAGGCATCAAAGCGGAAATCAAGGAATATATCGATCACCACCTTCAGGACTCTCATTCCTTCAACATAGCCTCTTATACAGATGACAAAGGGAACGAAGTGCACTGGGGATTTCCCCTGCCTGTAATCCTTTGGGACGGGGGATTGAAGGTTTTCTCATCCTCTAAATTTCACCATGGAGAAACGGTGGCCGAATCGGGGGGGAATTATTACAGTCTTTACCACAATAAAATCTACCGGACAGACGCTGAAGGTACCATTGAGTACGACGCAGAGCATCACCCCACCAATGTAAAACCCCTGGACCTTTCCATCACCAAGAATGTGGTTATGATGTTGGTTACCGGTCTTTTGCTTCTATGGATCTTTGTTAGCATGGCCAAGGCCTATGCCAAACATGGGGGTGTACCCAAAGGGGCAGCAAAGTTCTTTGAGCCCATCGTCCTTTATATACGCGATGACATCGCCATCCCCAATATCGGTGAAAAGAAATACAAAAGGTATTTGCCCTTTTTGCTGACTATTTTCTTCTTTATCTGGTTTTTGAACATGTTTGGCCTTACTCCCCTGGGAGTCAATGTCACCGGCAACATAGCTGTTACAACAGCTTTGGCTGTTATCGTGTTTCTGATCACCAATTTTACCGGGACCCGGGATTACTGGAAGCATATATTCGATCCGTTGGGCAGTGGCATGCCATGGTACGGGAAGCTGATCATCTATATCATACTGGTCCCCATTGAGGTTTTGGGGATGTTTATCAAACCCTTTGCCCTGCTTATTCGTTTGTATGCAAACATGACGGCCGGGCACGTAGTGCTTATGAGCCTTATCGGGTTGATCTTTATTTTCAAAAGCTGGGTTGGAGGCCCGTTGTCCTTCGGCCTGAGTTTTGCCATATCCCTTATTGAGGTACTGGTTGCCCTGTTACAGGCCTATATTTTCACCATGCTGTCGGCCCTTTATTTCGGATTTGCCTCCGAGGAGCACGATCATGGACACGAAAGTGAAGAGCCTGTGCTGGAGCACCTGTAAGGTTTTTGTTTAGAGTTGTATTGTTTAATTTTTTAATACTTGTTTTATGGAAATTCCAAGTGTAATAGGTGCAGGCCTTGCCGTTATCGGTGCCGGTATCGGAATCGGAATGATTGGAGGTCGTGCAATGGAAGCCATTGCGCGCCAGCCTGAAGCCTATGGTAAGATTCAGACTGCGATGTTGATCGCGGCTGCCCTTATCGAAGGAATCGGTTTCGCTGCTATTTTTGCAGGCTAAGCCATTAGAATACCTGGGCAATTCATGCGGTTGGCATGGATTGCCAGGGTTTATGGAAAAACATAAAACATCGGGAAACCATGGAAAAATTAATTAACGAATTTTCATTCGGGCTGTTCTTTTGGCAGATTATCCTGTTTGTCCTGCTTCTTTTATTACTCCGCAAATTTGCCTGGAAACCTATATTACGTGCGGTTTCTGAGCGTGAGGAGGGTATAAAGGATGCTCTTGCTGCTGCGGAAAACGCAAAGAAAGAAATGCAAAATGTCTCAGCAGATAACGAACGCCTGTTACAGGAGGCGCGCGCAGAGCGCGAAGCCATGATCAAGGAAGCTCGGGAGATCAAGGAAAAGATGGTGGCTGATGCGAAAGCCCAGGCACAGGAAGAAGGAGATAAAATTATCAAGCAGGCCCAACTGAGTATCGAAGGTGAAAAGAAGGCTGCAATTGCGGATATCAAAAACCAGGTGGCCACGCTTTCTGTGGAGATTGCCGAAAAGGTGCTGCAGGATCAGCTCCAGAATAAGGATAAGCAATTGAAGCTGGTGGACCAACTTGTAGAAGAAATCAAACTGCGATAACAAGATGAGTGAACATCGGGCTGCATATCGGTACGCTAAGGCACTCATGGACCTCGCCATAGAGCAGAATAACGTCTCTGCGGTGGAAAAGGACATGCGACTTGTGTTGGATACCATCGAGCAAAATGAGAGTTTAACAGACGTGCTGAGGAGTCCGGTCCTTACCGGCAGT
>CBDUBB010000077.1:0-8695 GCA_965365265.1 uncultured Flavobacteriaceae bacterium | reverse complement strand
CGTACTTTCGGGAGCCCTCGGCATCCTTCATGTTTTCCAGCCAACCCTGGAGCGCGGTTTTAACATCGGCCGGCACGCCGTTCGAAAGGGCCTCGTTCACCAGGTCTGCCAGTTTGCCTGGGGCCAGGCTCCCTTTGTGCCCCTCTTCAAAGTGTTGGTAGGCAGACCAGATCGTGATGGCCTGCAGGGCTTCATAAGGAGTAAGGCGTTCTGATTCCCCTATGACTGCTCCTGACCGGGAGGTGCGCTGAACCGCTGTCCATACGGCCCGCATCAGGTTGGGAAGGGCCACCGGGGCATCCGTATGAATGGTCAGTTTCAGTCCCTTTTCCAGGGCGGTCCGCGTCGGGCTGATCCTGTTGCCGAGGGAATCCCCGATGATTTCTTTGTGCCAGTCCCCCCAGTAAAAGGTGTGTAATGGAAACAGGGAGGCGATCACATCCAGTTCCCTGAAGGCGTCCAATTGGTCCGCACGCACATATTGCCCGTGGATCAGCACGTTGCGCCGATCGCCCTTGCCGTACTTTTCGATATTGGGGCGGAGCGCCCGGATCATTTGGTCCATGGCGGCATCCCCATTCCCATGGACCAGGATTTGCCAGTTGTTTTTGAACCCTTTCTCAAAAATGGCCTGCACCATAGAATCGCTGGGGATGGCCGGGTAACCGGCATAGTCCGGCCCCTGCCCGTCCGGGGGGATCAGGTAGGGCTGGGTGCGCCAGGCGGTCCGCCCCTGGGGGGAACCGTCCAGGGTTACTTTCATTCCGCCGATTCGGTAGTGGTTGGTATAGTCCCGGCTGTTCCATTTGCTGTCCATATACTGGTCTGCCAGCGTATAGTCTATATAGCTGACCACGTCCAGTTTGAGCTTTCCCGCTTCCGCATTGGCAGCCAGTGACTCGTGGTTCTGCATGCAGCGCCCTTCCTGGGCCGTGGTATAGCCATAGGAAAGAGCCATGTCCTGGCCGGCTTCAAAAAAACGGTCTGCCCCTTCCAGATCCCTGGGCATAAGTGCCTTGACCATGTTGGGGATGGCTGCCAGTTCTTCGAGCACCCCATTGGGCGTCTTTCCATCTGCCTCCCGGCGGATGATCCCGCCTTCGGGATCCGGCGTATCCGAAGTGATCCCCAGGACCTCCAGTCCTTTGCTGTTAACGGAAGTGAAGTGTCCCGAAATGTGAACGATCATAATGGGAATCTCCGTGCTGACCTGGTCCAGGTCGTGCCGGGTTGGGAATCGCTTTTCCTCCAAAACGGAATCGTCAAAACCGGTCCCGAAGATCCATCCGGTCAGCTCAAGGTTTTCCGGGGTATTCCATTCCTTCAGGGTTTTGATGAGGTTCGGGATATTATCACAGGTACCGTCCGGGGAGGGCAGCAAGAGGGCGCCAATGGCCTGCAGGCCAAAATTGGCAAAGTGCGCATGGCCGTCGATAAACCCGGGAAGCAAGGTTTTTCCATTAAGGTTGACCATCCGGTGGCCGGCCCCGGCTACTTCCATGGCTTCACCGGAGGGACCGGCAAATTCGATTTTTCCGTCTCGTTCCACCAGGGCTTCCGCGTATTGGGGAGTAGCTCCTTCCATGGTGATGATTTCCCCGTTGAAATATACCGTAGCCTGACTGGTTTTGTCTTGCTCAGGCTGGCAACTGTTCAACAACAAGGACCCTGCATAGAGCCACGTCAGGATCCGGAGGGTTTTGAATTCTTTCATAGGGATCTTTTAAATAAAAGGTGTTTCGAGTGAAAATATATTGAGATTAGTCCCCCGCATTTTGACTGGAGTAACTCGCTTCCTGGGATACAAAAAGGGGTAAACCTCAATGCTTCAGCATTACCCCTTTTCTGAATTTAATATTGAAGGAAACCAGTACCCTAGAGTTCTCCTTTCTTTGCGGCCTCTTTCATGTCTTCATTGGCATAGATGGCCAGCTCCACGCGGCGGTTTTTGGCCCGGTTGGCCTCGTCATTCGGATATTTGGGCTGGGTTTCCCCATACCATTTGGCCGTGAGACGCCCGGCATCCACACCCTGTGAGATCAGGTAGTCACGAACGGCTTTTGCCCGCTTTTCGGAAAGGGTCATGTTATAGGCCTCAGAACCGGTATCGTCCGTGTGCCCTTCGATCAGGATGTGGGTGTCCTCATAGTTCTGGAATACGGAAGCCGCCGCGGCCAGATCCTTTTTATAATCATTGCTGATTTCCGCTGAATTGATCTTAAAGGCCAGGGTGGCATCGAAGGTCATGTTGATGCCTTCCCCAACGCGGCTGACTTCAGCTGTGGGCACCGCCTGTGTGAGTTCCTTGGCCTGCTGGTCCATATGTTTTCCGATCAGGTTCCCGGCCACCCCTCCGATGGCAGCGCCGGCAAGGATGCCCCAGATGCTCCCTTTGGAAACTGCCGCCCCTAGCATGGCGCCCCCGGCAGCTCCGGCTGCAGTCCCCTGCTGTTGTTTATTCATGTTTTGAATAGTCGAGCAGCTGGCCAGCAGCGTGAGGACCATAAATACGGATAGTGTTTTTCTCATTGTATTCATTGGATTGTCAGATTAAAAGTGTTTCAGAATTGATTAATTACATACAAGGGCCTTGAACATTTCTTTATTCATATCTTTCCAGCCAAGTTCAAGTGCTTTGGAAAGATCGCTGCAGATGGCGGCCTTTTCGGCATCGGTCATTTTGTCCCGGAGCTCCTGGGCCTTGGTAGTGCCATATTTTTTATCCATCTGCCACAAGCCGGCATTCACCTTGGATATATAGACATCAACGGAACCCGGGTCCATGCGGGCAGCTTCATCGTATTTTGCGTACGCGGTTTCGTAATCTTCATGGACCAGGTACATATCTCCTTCCTGCAGGGTGTATTTAACGTTTCCAGGATCCAGCTCTTTGGCTTTATTGAGATAGACAAGGGCAGAATCCATCTGGCCCATCTGCCGGTCGTACAGGGCCGCCATCAGCGCATAGTTTGAGGCCCTTTGGGCAACATTCTCATTCTTCTCAGTCAGTTTCATTACCTGAGAGAGCTGGTTTTTGGAGCCTTCCACATCCCCCAGCTTACTAAGGGCGAGGGCTTTCTGAAAATGCCCGTCAAGGCTGCGGTCCTTGGTGATTTTCAGGGCTGCATCTGCCTGGGCAATGGCCTCCTGGTGCATGCCCAGGCCATTGTATGCCTCGGCCATTCCAATGGCGGCCTGCTCCTTGGCATCTTTGGTCTTGCAATCCCCGGCAAAGGCCTGGTAGAGCGTCAGGGCATCCTGGTAAGATTTATTGGAAAGGGTTGCCTGGGCATTTGCCAGGGCCTCCCGGCATTTCTTGCCCATGGTAAAGGTTTGGGCATATCCCATGCTCACTGCGATGAGCAAAATACTGGTGAGTAATTTTCTCGTATTCATATTTCGTGTGATTAATTATTGGTAATTCTACTGCTTGATCAATTTTGTTTATGCGATTTGCCAAGCCCGTAGGCGATGCCAAAACCAAAGGTCCAGTTGTCATAGGCGTCAATCTTTATATCATAGCTTAGATTTAGGAGCAGCTCGATACGGCTGGACAATCTCATGAAGGGCTCCAAACCAAACCGCACAAGACCGAAGGTCTCTGATCCGTCCGTTTCAAACCCTCCTCCCACCTGCAGGGCGAGATGGTCGATCACCTTGTAACTGGCTGCCCCGACCAAACTGACCGGATATTTCCGCTCCAGCAAGCCCTCTTCGCTCTCCGAACCACGGGTTTCAACTTCGAAAGCCTCCACGATGATATCCCCATGCAATCCCAAAGCCCATCTTTCACTCAGGCTGTAATTATAGGCTACCATCCAGGAAGGTCTGTTGATACCACGGATTCCGCCATTTTCGAACCCGTTCAGAATGTGTGCGTGGGCGAGCAGTATGCTTAAACTGTGCTTGTGGTGTTCCAGTACGCGCTCCCCGGGTCGGTGCGTATCTCTCGATTCGCCCTGGGTTTCTTCTGCCTGACCAAATGTGGTGCCCGACCCAAGGATCAAGAGGAAAATCAGCATGGCCGACTTCAGATATTTCATAAGTGTATATAGCAATAATGTGATTGTTTGGTTAATCGTAGTAAGAGATAGATGTTGGTTTACTATTCTAAAGAGATATTTTATGTTAAGGACGGCAAATTCAACCTTCGATCCTTTGTTGCTTTTCCAGCTTGCTCAGTTCTTCCCGGATCTCCTGCCGGACACTGTAATATTTAGCCAGTAGCTCATCCGACAGTAAATTGGAGACTCCCTTGAGTCTACGCAGCCGAAGCCCGAGAAACGAATTGTATACGCCAACAGCCAGCAATGACAGCCCTGTCCATTCATTGATCATTTCCTTTACCAGGAGGTGACTCATGATCAGGGCAAAAGAGAAAAAGATCCCGGTAATGGCCAGCAGGGAGTATACCCACCAGTATTTCCCCCCGATCAACCTTACATCCATGGAGAATGACAGGGCCGCAATGGAGCGGAAGACCACTATCAACGCCAGGGCCAGGGTCATAACCAGGACTGTAAATTCCGGGACTGTGATAAAGAAGAGGCCCACCAGGGAGGTGATGATTCCAAAAACCAGGGGCCAGGCCCATCGGGACATTACCGTCCGATTGGCAAAGGCAAAGAAGATCTCAATAATCCCGGCGAAGAGGAATGCAATGCCTAAAAGGGTTGCAAGGGCTACCATGGCTTCGTGGGGCCGGATCAGGATAAGCAAACCGGCAGCCAGAAAGATCAATCCCACCGTAAATACGATATACCAGTGGCTGATGGAATCTTTGATGGTGCTGATTTCCGGTACGTACATAGAATTTGGTAGAATTAAGGGTACGCTTCTTTCAGCATCCGTCCAACCGTACCACATCAGGCTCTTAAAGTACTAAAATATATTGAAATTTTCAGGGGGGAACCTACCTAAATAGCGGAATCATAACACGATCCCACCAGAGCGTTAAAAAATTGGTCACTAAGGTTCATGGAGCGGTAATTGTGGACTAAAATCCCTTGATCTCAGCGGATATCCCGGATTTCAACCTGCTCAGGCACATAGGGCAGTGGGATGACTTCGAGCCACTCCCGGCTGAAGTTTGTCAGGACCACCCCGCCTTCGGCCGCACCATTGCCTCGGACGTAAATAAGGGCTATGGTGCCTGTGGGCATGTCCACCGCGAATTTACCAAACAATACCCGGTCTCCGGTTTCCCTTTCCACGCGCTGCTGAAGCTCGGGCAGGAAGGGATCGCCTCCCTGAATGATTGCGCTTTGGTCAAAGTCGTATACCGCCGGCTGGGCAAAGAACAGGCTTGGTTGCTGGTAAATGTATTGAACCAGCATTTGGTCTCCGTCAAAGCGCGATTCAAACATACCCGGACCCTGAGCCGGCAGGCCCGGGGCACTTCCACTTCGGACAAAATTCCCGCTTTGCGTATTGTAAACCAGGTAGGAGGCGTCCTTATTGAAAATCCAGAGGTCGGTCCCCCTGAAGGTAGCCGCCTGAAAATTTTCATCTACAATAAGGGTTTCCTCCACAGAAGCCGACTTGAGATTCACTAAGGTAATAAGGGGTGTGCCTGTACCGGCCTGCAGGTAGTACAGGGCCATAAGTTCCCCCTGAATGCTGTAATTCTCAATGCCGGAAGCGTTTACATCCGTTACCGGAAGATCCCGGCATTCCCCGGTTGACCTCTCCAGGATGCGCAGGGAAAACTGGGGATCACCCCCACCTGGAAAGGATGCATAGGCCATAACCACAAAAGAACTATTTCCACTGACCCTGCGGATGGCCTTTTCCACATCGTTTTCACTGCTCAGATCGCAGATATCATTGGTGATAAAGGTTTCTTCTGAACTTAAGTCTTTATAGCGGGCACTGGATTGCTGGTCCTGCCAGAAGTAATAGGCCACGGAGCTGTTGTTGATATCGCGGCGATAAAAAGGGAGGTCAACAAGACCCAGCTCCTGGCTAAGACTCACTATGCGTGGCGCTTTTTCTCTGGAGTCCACCTCCATCTGTATTTCTTCTGTACCCGTATTCGCAAAGGCCGCCAGAAAGACTTCAGGCGCCAGGGGGGCGGTTGCTGACTCATCTTCCGAACATCCTGCCAGCAAGGCCAGCGCAAGCACTACCTTCAAATATCCCCGGAGGTCAGACCTAATTTTCTTCATTTGCATGTGACTAAGGTACAAAATAGGCAGGGGCAACCAAGCAGGTTGCTCCCCTGCTCTAAACTGGAGATGGACTTTTTGGAGTATTCCCGGGATGGACTTCTTTAAAATGCCCTTTGGGCGTTTATTCTCCGATGATCCCGGAAGACCATATAATCACAGGCCGGGATCACGCAGGAAAGAATGAATGGATTTTGCCAACTATAATTCGCAATTTCTGAGAGGGTTTCCATTTTGGACTCTGGGTTGAAATCCCTATTTTGGGAACCACCTTTCGCATGCATCACTTTTGGAAGATGAACCGAATACTTGTGCTTTTGTGGTGTTGTCTTCCCCTTGGCCTCGCTGCCCAGAAGGATACCCTGTGGCTAAAAAACACCAATGTGCTTTATGGTGAAGTAAAATCCCTGTCATCCGGCGTCCTCAGGATGGAGACCCCATATAGCGATGATGACTTTACCATTGACTATGACAAGGTGGATAAAATCTACATCGAACGCGAATGCCTGATCCTTTTAACATGGGGGATCCGTGTAATTGGCTATATCCGGTCTGAAAATCCTGATCAGGTGACCATAACGGACGAGAGGGGAGCGCAGGCCGTGTACAGCTTAAAGTATATAACGACCATAGAAACCATTAATGCGAAGTTCCTTCAGCGCTTTGACGCTAATATTGATGTCGGCCTTAACATCACAAAGGCCAATAACCTGAGACAGCTCAGTATAGGGGGTGGCATACATTACAAAGGGTTCAAGTGGTTCTCTGATTTTGATATCTCCTCGATCATGTCCAGGCAGGATAATGTGCAGGAGACCCAGCGTACCAATGTGAACCTTGACCTGACCCGTATGGTGTCGGAAAAATGGTTTATACGGGGAACGGGTTCCTTCCTCTCCAATACGGAACAGAACCTTAAAGGTCGTTATGGCGCACGGGGGGGGGCTGGTAGGTTCCTTGCCTATACCTCTAAACTCCTGTTTGGGATTTTAGGAGGACTAAACTACAATATCGAGAGTTATGAGGATGCCAGTCTGAACAAGGAATCTGTGGAATTGTATGTAAGTTCCAACCTGAATATGTTTGACTTCAAGGATTTCAGTTTGTTTACCCGTCTGGATTTCTATCCCAGCCTCTCCGAAAGAGGCCGGATAAGGCTGGACTATATCCTGAATACAAAATACGATTTGCCCTACGATTTCTACATCAAGGCGGAATTGCAATTCAACTACGACAATCAGCCGGTACTTGGGGGCTCCGATTTGGACTATGTCCTTACCACAGGGATTGGGTGGGAATTTTAAGGGTCACTTATCAACATGCCTTCCTTTTGAATAAAGATTGTAAGAAGAAAAGCCTCCCACTTTTCGAAATTACGACTAGTCCAGGTCAAAAAGCCCTGATATTGCGGACGAATCTGCCTGCTCGCTTTTATGTGCGAATTCGTTGGTATGGGGATTATAGGTGTAGTCCCGTTTCCAGGTCTCGAAATTCATCGCCAGCTCTTTTATGGCATTACAGATAAAGTCTACCTCCCTGTCGGTTTGAGTGGGATGAAGTGACATCCGGATCCACCCCGGCTTATGGGAGAGGTCCCCCTCGTCTATTTCACAGGTAATGCTTCGGGACATTTCTTCATCTACGTGGAGCAGGTAGTGCCCATAGGTACCGGCACAGGAGCACCCCCCCCGGGTCTGGATCCCATAGCGGTCATTGAGCAGTTTGACAGCCAGGTTGAAATGCAAATCGTCTATGTAGAAAGAAAAACAGCCCAGGCGGTCTTTATGACTGGGGGCCAGGATGTTGATTTTCGGATGGCCGCACAGCTGGTCGAACACCCTGTGGATGAGCTGGTGTTCGCGTTCCAGGATATTCTCAGTCCCCATCTCCTCCTTGAGTTTGATGGCCAGGGCCACGCGGATGGTCTGCAGGAAAGCCGGGGTGCCCCCGTCTTCCCGGATTTCGATGTCGTCAAAATACTTGTGGTTCCCCCAGGGGTTTGTCCAGCTTACGGTACCTCCGCCCGGGTTGTCCGGGACCTGGTTGCGGTACAGGTCGTTATGGAACAGGAGCACGCCACTGGATCCGGGTCCTCCCAGGAATTTATGGGGGGAGAAATAAATAGCGTCCAGACGGGCTTCCGGGTCTTCCGGATGCATGTCGATGTCTACATAGGGGGCCGAACAGGCAAAATCCACAAAACACAGCCCGCTGTAGCGGTGGATCAGGCGGGCGATTTCGTGGTAGGGGGTCCGGATCCCCGTCACGTTAGAGGCGGCGGTTACAGCGGCTATCTTTATCGGGGCTTCCCTGTGTTCCTGTATGCATTTTTCAAAGTGCTCCAGGCTGATAAGCCCTTCCTCATCCGGGGGGACCACCACCACCCTGGCAATGGTTTCCAGCCAGGTGGTCTGGTTGGAGTGGTGTTCCATATGGCTCAGGAAGACAACAGGTCGTTTCTCCTCCGGGATCTCGGTATGCGGTTTCAGGTTTTCCAGGACCTTCAGGCCAAGGATCCGCTGGAATTT
>CBDUBB010000076.1:0-8742 GCA_965365265.1 uncultured Flavobacteriaceae bacterium | reverse complement strand
CGAAAAAGACATCAATTCAGTGCGGGCCAATGCGATGAAAGTGATCGGATACATGAACGGCATCATTCAGCGGTATGCCCCGGGACAGGTGGGAAAATACAATGATGATTTTGAACCCAGGGCTTTCGGGGACAACATACAGAAATGGGGTACCAGCGCCATCCTGATCGAATCCGGGGGCTATCCAGACGATGTCGAAAAACAGGAGATCCGAAAGCTGAATTACGTTTCCATTCTCTCGGCCATTTACGCCATTGCCACAGGGGCCTATCAGGAGATCCCTCTGGAGGCGTACGCTGAAATTCCCGAGAATGACCGGAAGCTTTTCGACCTAAAGATCGAAAAAGTCACCTATCCGCTCCTGGGAACGGATTATACCATTGACCTGGGCATACAGCGCCCGGAGGTTAATGCGAAAGATTTTGAGGATTTCTGGAACAGCAGCCGGATCATCGACATGGGGGATCTTTCCACCTATTACGGATACGAGTCCCTGGATGCTTCAGAACTGAGGCTGCGCTGGGGGGAGGTATATCCTGAAACCCTTGAAGAGGTATCTGCCGTGGAGAAACTTGATTTCTGGGAACTGTTCTCCAAAGGGATCGCCTACGTCAGGGTGAAGCACCTCCCTGCAGATCTTACCTGGTCGCCCTATCCGGTGCACCTGGTTTCCCAGGCCTTTAAGGCTCCGTCAGGACCCATGGATATCGGGGACAATCCCACCTTTTTCCTCGAGAAGGACGGAAAGCCCGAATACGCGGTGGTCAACGGGTTTCTCTACCACATTCCAGCCCGGGAGGGCAAAGGCCGCAACAGCATGGTCTACAGGTAGCCTAATACCCGAAAGAAAGGGTCATCTGATGCCCGTGGAGCAGCAAAACAACCAGCATGCCCACCAGGGTCATCACGATTGACAGGAACAGGGAAAAAACCAAATTCCGGATCCACGGGCTGTAGGACCCGATGGCACTTTGGGCTATTATCTGTTGAAGTACATCCATGGCGCTCTTTTATAATTGATTCTTGAATTGATGGGATGCATATTCGGTTATGCCCTGATTAGTGCAAGATGTATGCCAGAAAACATAAACACCTTGTTTTCAGAAACATAGTTAAAAAAAGAGCGTAATAGAAATGGAAAAAGGCCCAAAACGGGCCTTTTTATCTGGTTGTATTAAAGGCTACTCACAGCCCGCTGTAAACCCGCTGGCGTCAAAACGGGTTTGAACCGCTCCCTGCCGGTTGCCATCTGTTACCTGAATAGCCAGGTTGTTAACGCCGCTTCCATCCCTTTTGGGGCTGCAGTACTCGAACAGGTAGAAGCTGTTCGCCCGTTCCGATACCTTTTGAGACAGCTGGTTGAAAGTCGTTTCAAGTTCTTCCTTATTGCCCGCAAAAACACTGAAGGTCTTCCCGATGGATTCCAGGATCTGGCTGTCTATTTCGGCCCCGAGGCCTATGGTGAAAAATGAGATGTTGGAATCTGCCTTCTCCACCTTCTCAAGGGCATCTTCCTCCCGGTAGCGGGAAGCCTGGTCCGTACCATCGGTAAACAAAACCACGGACGCGGCTCCAATGGTACTCTTCTGCCGGCTTTCGTCCAGGAGCCCGCTGGCGATGTCCGTACTCTTGATGACGGCCCCATAAAGATCCGTGGATGGGTCGTCGCTGATGGTATCCTGAATCCCGTTTATGGCAGCGAGCAGGGCGGCTTTGGAAGAAGTCAGGGGCTGGAGCTCGTGCAGTACGTCCCGACCATCAAACCAGTAAATGGCCATTTTGGTGGATTCGGATTCCAGGTCAGGCATTACGTTGTCGATAAAGCTGCCTGAGGCTGATTTGAGCTCGGACAGGCTTGAGCTGAGTACGCTGTTGCTCAGGTCGAGCACCAGCAGGGTGTGATTCGTAAAAACCTGGGAATTCGGGGATATGCGCGCCTGGGACTCGGAAGGAGAAATGGTATTGAAGCAATCATCGTTTCGCCCCTGTTCATAAATGGTGAACTGGTCTGCCGTCAGCCCGGCCACCGGATTCCCAAATTCATCGGAAACCCTGAAAAACACGGACACCTTCCCGGGCAGGGTAGTAAACTCATCCTGAATGGATAATATGAGTTCATTGGTGCCCAGCTCGAGGCAATCATCCACCGGGCTCCCGAGGCCGAGGTCTCCGCCAAGGTTGGGGTCAAATTGAACATCATCGTCGGAATTCCCGCAGGAAATCAGCAGGGTCATTCCAAAAAACAGCACTAGGACATGGAAGCGTTTCATCATTTTCATGGTTCTTTCGATTTCAATGGAAAACGGGGTTTGGGGTATTCTAGTATGCCGACACATCCAAAAGCCTTTGAAAACACTATTCTGAAGTATTAATACCTAAAAAAACACCCTGAGTTCAATCCAACTGGGCCCTCCCGGGCTGGGCTAGTGGGAATGGAGGCTCAGACCGGGATGTCTAAAAATTGTAATTCAGCACCAAGCTGAGGTGGAACATGTCCACCTTGTTAAAAAAGAAGTTCGGGTTGTCGGGAACATCCCCGTTTGCAATTTTAGCAGTGAGCAAAAGTTCGGGTTTAAGCCCCTTTAATTTTTCGAAATGAAAAAAGAAATCGAGGTTCAGATGGGTATAGTCCGGAATGGCGTATTTGTTGGCAGTTGCATCCAGCACGGAGGGTCTCCAGTGCCTGCCCGCGCTAAATATCGATTCGACTTCTAGTAGATCCCGTTTTATGGGGATACGCCTCTGGTAATAAAACACGAGGGCATGGTTATCGGCAGTGCCCTCGCTCCGTTCCCGTTTCTGGAAACTGAACAGGCCTTCCCGCCCCCATTCCCTGGGGGAAAGGAACTGGCCGTTGGGCAAGATTCGCTCATAGGCAAGGGAGATTCGGGACGCCTTCTTTTTGTAGGAGACCCTTACCCCCAGAATATCCGAACTGCGCTGGTAAAAATATCGGAGGGAATCAACGGCATTCCCACCGTTGCCCACCCGGTCCTGGTGCAGCCATTCGCCTTCCAGCTGGAGGGCAGGGCTGAGGGCCAACCTGGGATTGATATACAGGCTGTTAGAGACGTTCTCTACCAGGTAGTCCCAAAGGTGGATTCGCAGGTTCCCGGACACCTTTACCTCGGCATTGAAAATGGCGATGTAGTCGGACTCCGTTTCTCCCGGGTAGCCGTTTGGGATTCCATCAGGGCTGCGGCCTGCCGGGTAGGTGCCTATGCTTTCTCCCACAGAGAAGAACTCCCCGGTGGATCTGGGGGCGATCTGGTTCAGGACTCCCATCTGAAACCTGTGTTCTCCGCCAGGTTGAAACTCATACCAAATTCCCTGTACCAGGGTAGGGATCATTCGTCCATCCTGTGGGTTGATAAGGGGAGATCTGAGCTTCATCCGCCCCAGCCTGAACTGGTGTCTGGGCAGCTGATAGGAGAGGTAGGCCTCCCCAAGAAGAAAAACCGCATCATTTGCCAGGTCAAGCCCGTCAAAAAGTCCGGCCTCATAACGGCTGATCCGACCGGTGATTGGATCCGGGCGGGTGAGATCCATGCCGCCGATATGCGTTGTGTTGTAAAGCGCGGCTCCCAGGGTAAACCTTTTGCTGAAGGAATAGGTGTACTTAAGGTAGCCCCCGGTGGCCAGAGCGGTATAATCGGTCAGAGATCCGGTGTTAATGGTGGTCATATAGTAATTCCGCCACTGGCCGCTTAAACGGCCCTTTTTCACTGCTTCTTCCGGTTGCTGGGAACTGGCAGGGAGGGGGGCTAAAAGCAAACCAAGGGATAAACAGAGGCCTCGTATCAATTATTTGGTTTTGGTGATGTTATATTTTTCCCTGTAAAATTCGATGATGGGAGGGAAGGGTCCGTATTTATGCTGCTCGGCCGTAAATTCATCCGCCCAGGGACCGTAGGGGGTGGATACCGGTTTTAATTTCAGGTCAGGGTAGTCCGCTTCCGTATGCGGTTTTTTTGGTCTGGGGAAGCTATTTATATAACCCGCGACATGAAAGGCATCTTCGTCAGTCAGCCTCGGATTATCCCGGGTGGCCATCCCAAAGGGCATATTGCTCCGGATGAACTCCGCGGCCGTGATCACCCTGTGCATCCCGGCTCCGTCATTATAGCTGTCCGGACCCCATAAGGGTGGGTACAGGTAGCGTTGATTGGGGTCGGGACCTGAAACACCCTCCCCGTCCTGTCCGTGGCACACCGCGCAATCACGGGAGTAGACTTCCTTTCCCCTGTCCAGATCTACGGGAATATCGGGTATTTTCAGCCGGGCATACCCCTGGTACGACTCCTTTTTTTCGTCGGGAATATCGGCTCCCAGCCATTCCATATACGCCACGATGGCCTTCATTTGGGGAGAATCCTCGGGAAGCTCCCTGCCATTCATGCTTCGCTGCATGCAGCCATTGATCCGCTCCTCTATGGAGCCCACCTTATTGGCACGTCCTCCGAATTGAGGAAACCGCTGGGTGACGCCCACCCAGGCAGCGGACCCTTCCTGCGTTCCTCCTTTCAGATGGCAGTTGGTACACGCCAGGTGGTTCCCTGTAAAGCGAAGTTCTTCCCGTTCCGCCCCTGGCCCCATATACCTGGGGGTTTCACTGATCAGCTGATACCCTTCCTGAACCAGTGGATCCACGGTATCCCAAACCTCCAGGATGTTCTTGGGTTCCCAGGACGCAGTTGTGGGAAGTTCTGAGACGGCCAACCTCGTTTCGGCCTCTGGATGGTAGGTGAACAATCCGATAAATAAGGCCACGATCACGACGAAGAGGCCCATGAAGAGCATAAATAACCGCCTTGCAAGGTACTGGATGGCTTCCATTTTGCTTACTGGGTTTGAACCTGTCTGAAAACAGGTGAAAGTTCCAGGGCGAAGTTCGGAATTTGAAGGATAGACTTCTGTAACAACGGTCACAAACAGGAACTCCGTTCCGGCCCTTTGTGCAATCTGCGGCATAGGGCTGGAATTCAAAGTGTAAACAAATTCTTAAATACTTCGGCCATCCTCTTTTTTTTGGTATTTTTATGACAATCTCAGTTTAAAACTGCAAGCCTATGCCTTCCTATTCCATTACTGTCAACGGGACATCTCACACGGTGGATGTAAGTGCCGATACGCCCCTGCTCTGGGTATTGCGAGACCATCTGAATCTGGTCGGAACCAAATACGGATGTGGAATTGCCCTTTGTGGCACTTGCACCGTCCACATGAATGGCAATCCGGTCAGGAGCTGTATGATGACCATCGAGAGCGTCCAGGGTGCTGATATCACCACCATTGAGGGCCTTTCCGAAGACGGCTCACACCCGGTACAACAGGCGTGGAAAGAGGTGGACGTGCCCCAGTGCGGCTATTGTCAGTCAGGTCAGATTATGACGGCGGCCGCCCTGCTGGAGCGGAACCCGGCCCCCTCCACAGATGAAATTCGGGAGGCCATGAACGGAAACCTTTGCAGGTGCGCTTCCTACCAAAGGATATACCAGGCCGTGGAACTGGCTGCCAAGAAGGCCGCTTCCTGAGTTTCGGAATACCTGAGCTTACATGATGAATAATTCAATAAAAAAACACATGGCAACCAACACTAACGTCCAGGGATTCAGCCGCAGGGAATTTATGAAAACCACGTCCCTCGCGGGGGGTGGGCTCCTGATAGGATTTAATTTATTTGAAGCCTGTAAGCCCGGTGTGGAGCCACCAGTAGATCTGGCCTCCCTGAACTACAACGAATTCAATGCCTTTATTGAAATAGCGGATAACGGGGCGGTTACCATCTTTTCGCCAAACCCGGAAATCGGCCAGGGCGTAAAGACTTCCATGCCCATGATTATTGCCGAGGAACTGGATGTGGCCTGGAAGGACGTATACGTTAAACAGGCCCCGTTGAATACAGAACACTATACAAGGCAGGTTGCGGGCGGAAGCCAGTCGATCCGACATGGATGGGATGCGCTGCGGCAGACAGGGGCCACAGCCCGGCAAATGCTGGTGAATGCGGCTGCGACGCGTTGGGGCGTATCCGCGTCGGAATGCACGACTTCGGAGGGTATAATCACCAATGCAAATGGGGATAAGCTGTCCTATGGAGAGGTGGTGAAAGAAGCAGCAGGTCTTGAGATTCCCGAGGACGTCAGGCTTAAATCCGTCAGTGACTATACGATCATCGGTCAGGAGATCGGCAATGTGGATATAGACGAAATTATTACCGGGAAGCCGCTTTACGGCCTGGATTACAGAAAAGAAGGCATGTTGGTTGCCTGCGTGCTCAGACCGCCTGCTTTTGGTCAGAAACTGGTTTCCTTCGGGGAGTCCGGGGCCCGTGCCATTCCAGGGGTGGTGGATGTAATCCGTTTTGGTGATAAGGTGGCCGTCCTGGCCAAGGATACCTGGACTGCCATGAAAGGGAAGAAAGCCCTTACCGCGGATTGGTCCGCAGCCGAATCCCTTGAAAGCTCGGCAGATCACGACGAAATCCTCACCGGTCTTCTCGATGGGAAATCCTTTGAGACCCTTCGGGAGGATGGAAATGTAAATAAGGCATTTGCCGAAGCTGATCAGGTGCTGGAACGAACGTATGAATCACCTTTCCTACCGCACAACTGCATGGAGCCCATGAATTTTTATGCGGATGTGACCCCGGAACGGATTCATCTGGTGGGCCCTATCCAAACTCCGGAAGGCACTGCCAAACGAATAGCTGATATACTGGAAAGGGATTTCAGTGAAATCCACCTGGAAATGACCCGACAGGGAGGTGGTTTTGGCCGTCGTCTCTACGGCGATTTCGCCCTGGAGGCTGCCGAGATTTCCAACCTGGCCAAAAAGCCCGTTCAGGTCGTTTTCAGCCGGGAAGATGACATGGCCGACGGCATTTACCGCCCGGCCATTAAATACCGGATCAAAGCTTCTGTCAAGGACGGCAGGCTCACGGGATATCACCTGAAGGAAGCTGCCATCAACTCGAATATGTACGGCCTTATCCCGAACTTTTTCCCGGCAGGAGCCCTGGAGAATTACAGGGTGGACGTCGCAAAATTCGACAGTGATATCACTACGGGAGCCTGGAGGGCCCCCTATACCAACTTCCTTGCTTTCGCTGAGCAAAGTTTCTTTGATGAACTGTCGGATTTGATGGAGGTGGACCGGGTCCAGCTTCGCCTGGACCTGCTGGAACGGGTCAAGGGAACTACGGACGAACGGATACAGTATTCTCCGGAACGCATGCAGAAGGTCATCCGTACGGCTGTTGAAAAATCCGGATGGGGTTCGCCGAAAGAAGGGGTCTATCAGGGGTTTGCGTCCTATTACTGCCACAACAGCCATGTGGCCGAAGTCGCTGACGTGGTGGTTGAAAACGGGCAGCCCGTCGTAAAACGGGTGGTATGCGTGGTGGATTGCGGCATTGTGGTAAACCCGCTTGGCGCGCGAAACCAGGTAGAAGGTGGCGTCATCGACGGTATCGGACACGCCATGTACGGGGATTTTGCCTTTACCGAAGGAGCCCCCCAGGCACTGAACTTTGATAAATACCGGTTGATACGTATGAAGGAAGTCCCCCTGGTGGAGACCTATTTCATTAAGAACGAGGAATCGCCCACAGGCCTTGGGGAACCGACCCTGCCGCCTGCCGGGGCAGCCCTTGCGAATGCCATTCACGCAGCTACCGGCACGCGTTTATACAACCAACCCTTTTCAAAAGCTCTTGCTGAACTCGAAATTCCCAAAAAGGAAATCATAGGATAGTATGACCGTACTTTTATTTGGAGTAACCCGGGATATTGTAGGGAAAGGCAGCATGTCTGTGCCCGATGCGGATGGAATTGAAACCGTGGGCGACCTCAAGCGACTCCTGATGGAACAGTATCCTGCCCTGAGGGAATTGAGTTCCCTTGCCCTGGCCGTTAATCAGTCCTACGCCCGGGATAATGACCCTGTGAACGAATCAGACGAAATAGCATTAATACCCCCCGTAAGCGGGGGATAGTCCTTTAGAATTATGTTGATAGATAACCACAATCGCGTAATCAACTATGTCCGCCTGGCGGTTACCGATCGCTGTAACCTGAGGTGTAATTACTGTATGCCTGAAGAGGGGATCACCTTCGCAAAGCGCGACCAGCTGATGAGCATTGATGAAATGAAGCGCCTGGCCGATATCCTGGTGAACAAGGGGGTGGACAAAATCCGGATTACCGGAGGGGAACCCTTTGTCCGGAAAGATCTCATGCAGTTGCTGGAATACCTGTCCGGCCTGGAGTCGCTCAGGGAAATTTCCATCACCACCAATGCGACCCTGATCGGCCCGCACATCGACCGGCTGGAAGAACTGGGCATCCACAGCATCAATGTCAGTATGGATGCGATCCAACCGGAGACGTTTGCCAAAATTACACGGAGGGACCATTTCCATACCGTCCGGGAAAACCTGATGCGCCTTATTGATTCAAGGATGGAGGTGCGTGTGAATTTCCTTGTGCTAGAGGGGCAGAACCTGGATGATATTTACCCGATGATGGAATTTCAGCGGGAGCATCCGGTACGGGTTCGCTTTATGGAGGAAATGCCCTTTAACGGGGGGAGCCGGGATTTCATTAACCTGAAATGGAACCACAGGAAGATCCTGGAGCACATAAAACTCCGGTATCCGGAATTCGAAAAACTGCCCGCCCCTTTGACCTCTACCTCGGTAAACTACAAAATCGAAGGGCATAAGGGTTCCTTTGGGATTAT
>CBDUBB010000075.1:0-8759 GCA_965365265.1 uncultured Flavobacteriaceae bacterium | reverse complement strand
TTCCCTTGCCGAATCCGAATAAAAGACCCGCACCCAGAGCGTGTCCTCTTCATTCGCATCGTAGACCACGACTGACCCCGAAAACCGAAGCAAATCGTCGTAGTAAATCGGGATTTCGATCTTACGGCTGAATTCATCGAGATAGACCTCGAGTTCGGGACTGACGGGATAAGCCGGCTTCTTCTTCGACATCATGCGTTCTTCGGACATCTGCCAGGTATTTTGGGATAACTTTGTAACAAATTACGGATTATATCGTCAACTAAAGAAACCCACGGACAAAAACAGTTCCTTTGGAAACCATACTAACCGTCAACAACCTCACCAAGAAGTTTGGACACCTTACCGCTGTAAAAAACCTTTCCTTTACCATAGAAAAGGGTAATGTATATGGCCTCCTGGGGCCCAACGGAAGCGGAAAATCCACTACGCTGGGCATTGTCCTTAACGTGGTAAACCGGACCTCGGGTTCCTTCAGCTGGTTTGATGGAAACACCTCCACCCACGAGGCCCTGAAAAAAGTTGGGGCCATTATCGAAAGGCCCAACTTCTACCCTTATATGTCCGCAGTCCAGAATCTAAAGCTCGTATGCAAGATCAAGGAGGTGCCCGAGCAACGGATCGAAGAAAAATTAAAACTGGTCGGGCTGTGGGAGCGCCGAGACAGCAAGTTCAGGACCTTTTCCCTGGGGATGAAACAGCGCCTGGCCATTGCTTCGGCCCTGTTGAATGACCCGGAAATCCTTATCCTGGACGAGCCCACCAATGGACTGGATCCCCAGGGGATCCACCAGATCCGGGAGCTGATTAAATCAATTGCCTCCGAGGGAACCACTATTCTTTTGGCCTCTCACCTGCTGGACGAGGTAGAGAAGGTCTGTTCCCATGTGGTCATCCTGAGAAAAGGTGAAAACCTCTATGATGGTACCGTGGACGGAATGCTGGCGAGTCATGGGTACTTCGAGCTTCGGGCCGAAGACGCCGATGGTTTGCGGCAATTTTTGGAAAAACATGGCGGTTTTTCCCATGTTGAAACCGAAAACGGCCTGCTGATGGCTTATTTGAATGAGCCCATGGAGGCCGAGGCCCTGAACCAACTTTGTTTTAAGAACAAAATCGTGCTCTCCCACCTGGTCAAGCGCAAGGAAAGTCTGGAACAGCAATTCCTGACCATCACAAACAACCAGTAAGTTTAAAACACCCGGTCCCCCCCATTATGAAACGACTGTTGCAAATAGAATACATTAAGCTCTGGAACAACCGGTCGAGCCGGTTCCTGATCATTGCCTACTTTGCGCTGCTCACCTCCATCGCCCTTATCGCAGCGATAAAATTCGACATAGGTCCCATTCAGTTCCATCTGGCGGAGCAGGGGATTTTCAACTTCCCGTACATCTGGCATTTCAATACCTATGTAGCAGCCATTTTCAAACTTTTTCTGGCAATCGTCATTGTCTCGATGATGTCCAATGAATACAGCAACAAGACGATCAAACAAAACCTCATAGACGGGCTTTCCAAAAAGGAGTTTATCGGATCTAAGTTCCTGACTGTCATTGTGTTTTCCGGGATTTCAACTCTTTTCGTGTTTGTGGTCTCCCTGATCCTGGGAGGCGTTTATTCCGATTACAACGAGTTCTCCATCGTGGTTTCTGACCTGGAATTCCTTGTGGCGTTCTTCGTGAAGCTGGTTGGCTTTTTCAGCTTCTGTCTGTTCCTTGGGATCCTGGTGAAGCGTTCGGCTTTTGCCCTTGGATTCCTGATCATCTGGGCCATCCTGGAACAAATAATTTTTGGTTTCCTCGGGTGGAAATTTGTTTCCTGGGATACGGCGAAGATCATTAAAAGCTTCCTTCCCCTGGAAAGCATGGCCAACCTGATCAAAGAGCCTGTTACACGCCTGAACGCGGTTCAGTCGGTGGCCGACCAGATCGGGGAAAAAATCGAGTTGAATTATGCCGTCCACTGGTATGAGATCCTCCTGGTACTCGCCTGGACTGCCCTGTTTGTTTACTGGTCCTATGCCCTGTTAAAACGAAGGGACCTGTAGCTCATCCGCAGGTACGACTTCCTGTCATCCATCCCCTGCCCTTTATCCAATTTAAACCGCTAATTGAAGGTAAATTCGTATTTTTCCCTCCCTGCGGTTATGGAAACGCTGAAAAAATTGCTATGTCTGAGTACCCTCTTTTGGGGTCTGGCCGGAGCGGCACAGGAATGTCCCGTTCCAGTCTTTCCCGAGGATGGGGATTTTGTGCCTGTGGATGTTTCCCTGACCTGGACCGAGGTTTTGGGAATCACCTCCTATAAAATTAGGCTGGGAACCACCCCCGGCGGGTCAGATATTCAAACGCTGACGTCCACCGGGCTGGATACCAGCTATACGCCTCCCCAGGGGCTTCCCGAAAACAGTACCATCTATGTAGAGCTATACATTTTCAACCGGCTGACCGGTGACGAGCTTTGCGCTACCTACAGCTTCAATACCCAAAGCTTTACGGCCCCACCTGAATGCACCGAGATGATCAGTCCCCAGGACGGGCAGTCAAATGTTCCTGTGCAATCAGATATCCGCTGGCGCTACAGTGCCACCGCAACTAGTTATCGCATTTCAGCCGGCACCTCCCCAGGGGGCAGTGATCTTTTTGAAAATGTCCTGGTGTCGGATGGCCTAATTTTCAACCCGCCTGATGATTGGCCTGAAGAAACAGAGGTTTTTGTACGCATCATCCCCGAAAACAGGTTGGGTACTCCGGTAGGCTGTGAGGAATTCAGTTTCACCACAGGCCCCCTGGCTACCCTTCCCGATTGCGGTTCCATTATTTACCCGTCCGACGGGGAATTCGACGTACCCCTTTCCCCTGTAATCCGCTGGACTACGGTGGCCGGAGCAGAAGGGTACCGGGTTTCCATCGGTACTTCCCCCTCCCAAAATGACATCCTTGATAATGCCGATTTTGGAAACCAAACAGAAACCGGGGTCTTAGATTTTGAACCCAACCGCCAGTACTTTATTACCATAATCCCTTATAATATTGCCGGAGAGGCACAGAACTGCCAAACGACCAGTTTCTTTACACTGTTGGGCTGCGGTCCCTTCTTTGACCCGGATGGCAACCTGATTGACTTCAACCCGGAACTCAATTTCCCGGAAACCGTGGGGATCTGCTCCAGCGGGAATATTACCCCCATTACGGCCACGGATCCGGCGGACGGGTATCGATGGTACCAGATCGAAAACCAGAACCGGGAGGTCCTGCTGGAGCAGGGCCCCGTTTTTATACCTCCCTCCCCCGGTGAATACCGCCTGGAGATCTACAATGAAATCCCCGATCCATCGGGTGTTTCTGTGGAATGTGCCTCCTCCCAGGTCTTTACAGTTACCCAGTCCGAACCCGCAATTATCGAGGATACCAATGTGGACCTCGGGGCCGGGGTGATCTCCATAACCGTTACGGTAAGGGGGATCGGGGATTATGAATTTGCCCTGAACGATCCGGAGGGCCCGTATCAGGACAGCAACCGGTTTAGCGGCCTGCCCCTGGACAACTACAGGGTTTTCGTACGGGACCGGAACGGATGCGGGATCACAGAGGTCCTGGTGGAACCCGACCTCACCCTGGAGGGTTTTCCCAAATTCTTTACCCCCAACGGGGACGGGATCAACGATTTCTGGCAGTTCATCCTCCCTCCCTCGGGGGTCAACCCGATACGCCAGCTTTTTGTTTTTGACCGTTTCGGCAACCTTCTTGCACAGGTGGACCCGCAATCTTCCGGCTGGGATGGGACCTTTAACGGAAGGCCCATGCCGGCCTCTGATTACTGGTTTCGGGCCATTAATACCAATAACCAGGAGATCCGGGGGCATTTCAGCCTGAAGCGATAGTATTTTCCTGGGGGGCCCTTCCCTTTGGGTCCTCATTTCGTATTTTTGAACCATGAAATTCAACGTTGTTTCCGACTTCACCCCCACCGGGGATCAGCCCCAGGCGATCGAGCAGTTGAGCCGGGGGATCCGCGAGGGGGATCGCTATCAGACCCTGCTGGGGGTCACGGGATCCGGAAAGACCTTTACCGTTGCCAACGTGGTTCGGGAAGTCCAGCGCCCCACCCTTGTGCTGGCACATAACAAAACCCTGGCGGCCCAGCTGTATTCCGAGTTCAAGATGTTCTTCCCTGAAAATGCCGTGGAGTATTTCGTCTCCTATTATGACTACTACCAGCCGGAAGCATACATCCCTACCTCGGGCCTCTATATCGAGAAGGACCTCTCCATCAATGAGGATATCGAAAAACTGCGGCTCAGTGCCACCTCCTCCCTCCTTTCGGGACGCAGGGATGTCCTGGTGGTGGCCTCTGTTTCCTGTCTTTACGGGATCGGAAACCCGGTGGAATTCAAAAAGAATGTCATCCGGCTGCAAAGGGACCAGGTCCTGCCGCGCACCAAATTGCTGCACCTGCTGGTACAGAGTCTCTATTCCCGGACCACAGCGGATTTCCGGAACGGGAATTTCCGCGTTAAGGGGGATGTCGTGGACATATTTCCAAGCTATGCGGACCATGCCTACCGGATCCATTTCTTCGGGGATGAAATAGAGGAAATCGAATCCTTCGACCCCTACAACAATACTGTGCTGGAAGAATACGAAACCCTGGCAATCTACCCGGCCAACATGTTTGTCACCTCCCCGGACATCCTTCAGAATGCCATCCACCAGATACAGGATGACCTCACCAAACAAGTGGCCTATTTCAAAGAGATCGGAAAACCCCTGGAGGCAAAAAGACTGGAGGAGCGGACTAATTTTGATTTGGAAATGATCCGGGAGCTCGGCTACTGTTCCGGTATCGAGAATTACTCCAGGTACCTGGATGGAAGGGAACCGGGTACCCGTCCGTTCTGCCTGCTTGATTATTTTCCGGACGATTACCTGATGGTGGTGGATGAAAGCCACGTGACCATTCCGCAGGTACACGCCATGTACGGAGGAGACCGATCCCGGAAGGAAAACCTGGTGGACTACGGCTTCAGGCTTCCGGCTGCCATGGACAACCGCCCCTTGAAATTCGAAGAATTCGAAGCCCTTCAAAACCAGGTGATCTATGTGAGTGCCACCCCGGCGGATTACGAGATGGAAAAAAGCGGGGGGGTCTATGTGGAACAGGTCATCCGGCCCACCGGACTCCTGGATCCGGAGATCGAGGTTCGTCCCAGCAAGAACCAGATCGACGACCTTGTGGAGGAAATCCAGCAACGGGTGCAGCGGGACGAACGCACCCTGGTCACCACGCTGACCAAGCGGATGGCGGAAGAACTGACCAAATACCTCACCCGTATCGATGTACGGTGCCGGTACATCCACAGCGATGTGGACACCCTGGAACGGGTTGAGATCATGCAGGACCTGCGAAAGGGATTGTTCGACGTCCTGGTCGGGGTCAACCTGCTCCGGGAAGGGCTGGATCTGCCCGAAGTTTCCCTGGTGGCCATCATCGATGCGGACAAGGAAGGGTTCCTGAGAAGCAACCGTTCCCTCACCCAAACGGTCGGTCGGGCTGCCCGTCACCTGAAGGGCAAGGCGATTATGTATGCGGATAAAATTACCGACAGCATGCAAAAGACGATCGATGAGACCAATTACAGAAGGGAAAAGCAACTTGCCTATAACAAGCTTCACGGCATTACCCCAAAGGCCCTGAAGAAAAGTCTGGATAATGTCCTAGCCAAAAACTCGGTATCCACGTTCCATTTTGAGAAAAAGGAACGGGCTGCTGAAGAACCGGACCCGGCCTACCTGAGCGAAGAACAGAAGGAAAAACTGATCCGCGAAAAACGAAAGGCCATGGAAAAGGCGGCCAAGGAGCTCGATTTTATGATGGCTGCCCGCCTGAGGGACGAAATCCGGGAGTTACAGGAAAAGCCGGCGTAAAAAAAGCGCCCCGGCACAAAGTCCGGAGCGCTTCCCTAACTAACCAACTAAACAAACCAACCATTATGAAGCCCGTTAGGAGGGCCAACCATAATACTTTTAATTACCGATCTCAATGAGGCGCTTGGGCTTAGGAAGTGCCTCTTCCTTTTTGGGAAGGGTAAAGCGCAGGATGCCATCCTTGTAATCGGCCCTGATATCTTCCTGGTTCACAGTCTCAGGCAGGGTGAAGGCACGCCTGAAGGCCGAGTAGCGAAATTCCCTGCGGGTATATTCGCCCTCTTTTTCGGCTTTGTCCTCCTTGGATTCCATGGAAATAGTCAGCACGTCATTGTCCACTTCCACATTGAAATCTTCCCTTTTTTGTCCGGGAACAGCTAGTTCCAGGGTAAAATCGGTCTCGCCCTCACGGATATTTACGGCCGGCATGGTGTGGTTGAATTGATCCACACCTCCGAACCAGTCCGGGGCAAGCACATCATTCCATAAACCTGGGAACAATCCGGTATTTCTTCGTATAAGACTCATCGTTATTAAATTTTAAGGTTACACTTACATTTTCAGATGCAACCCTATAAGAGCAAAGGATGTACCGAAGGGATTTTCCTGTCGTTCTGTCTCATAAAACACAGGTTAAACTGCCTTTTTGACAGTTTGTAAAGCCCTATCCGGCCCGGAATACGTTGGTGCCCTAGTTGTAATGAGCCTTGAAAATACCGATGAGGGTCTGGGGGGGGATTATTTTGTCGGGATACTGATGCATCAGGGCAAGGACCTGGTCAATTGCCGAAGGGGGAAGTCCCATCCGCAACCCGATGTTGTGAAGCTTATCTATTTCCTTGAAGGTCTGGCCCTGATCTACATTCATCAGTAAGACCAGGCGATGGAACTGCAGGATCCGCTCCAGTAAGGTCTTGGGGATGATATTCCGCACGGGGGAATCAAAGAGGGTTTCGAAATCCTCCCGTTCCACCCCGAGTTGTTCGGCAACTCCCCACAGGAAATCAAATTCAGAAGCTTTTACCTCCTGATCCGCCCGGGCCAGGGATATCATTTCAGACAGAATGCTAAGTTTTTCCTTGTAACTGCTCATAGGTGCGCCTGCTTCCTACATACTTAACTCATTTTTCGGTCTTTTCGTATGCTGCGATCGATATAAAGCTCCCCCTGGAAAGAGGAAATAAAAAAACCCGATGTCATGCACATCGGGTTTTTCTTATGATGATTCAAATATTACGCCCTGACTCGGATCGGTACCCTGTAGGTTTTTCCTTCTTCCAGGTTCTGGTCAGCTACTTTCTCATAATTCAACCGGGCCTTTACAAAGCTCTCCAGGCGCTCATCCTGTGTTTCCACGGATAATACGATGATCTCCTTCGTGTCATTCACTATGAATCTAACCACGGCAGACAGCTCATCGCTATCCCCCAGATTAAATCCATTGCGTTCTTCCAGTAAACTTTCAATTTGCGAGCAAATCTTTGCCTTGGGGCCTTTGGCCTCAGTGGGTCCTTCGGTTGCGAATACATTTCCGGCTGAAAGCAACAAAGCAGCTGCGAATACGAAACTAATTTTTCTCATGATGGTGATTGTTTGATGATTGATGAATAAACTTTCTGTCCTAATAGACGATGGATTAAGGAGGGTGTTACAACGATTTTTGTTTTTAACAATTATTTAAACGCCTCCGGGAGCAACCTGAAATTCCTTTTTTACGGGTCTGATCCAAAACTTGATTGCCAAACCTGCAGCCTATGGCACCATCGGAATCCCGCCACCAATTTCAGGATCGATTTCTTGCCCGGGAACGGGCCGCAGGGGTTTTACGGAAGGTCATAACCAGATGGGAAAGCGGGAATGCAACCATAAAAAAAGGGCTATACCATGCTGGCATAACCCTTACTTCGGTTTGACGCGGATATCAGGATAATACTTCCTTCACCTTGTCTGCCGCCTCCTGGAACTGTACTGCGGAGTGTACGGCAAGGCCGGAATTATCCAGGATCTCCTTGGCGAGCTCAGCGTTGGTCCCCTGCAGCCGCACAATGATAGGTACCTGAATGGCGTCCCCCAGGTTTTTGTAGGCATCCACCACGCCCTGGGCGACGCGGTCACACCGTACGATCCCCCCGAATATATTGATCAGGATCGCCTTTACGTTCGGGTCCTTTAGAATGATCCGAAAAGCTTCTTCCACCCGCTTGGCATCTGCCGTCCCACCCACATCGAGGAAGTTGGCGGGTTCTCCTCCGGCCATTTTGATAAGGTCCATGGTAGCCATGGCCAATCCGGCTCCATTTACCATACACCCCACGTTTCCATCCAGGTCCACATAGTTCAGGCCGACAGCGCGGGCTTCCACCTCAATGGGGTTTTCTTCCCTCAGATCCCGCATTTCGGCATATTGCTTCCTTCTGTACAGGGCATTGTCATCCAAGGTAACCTTGGCATCTACCGCCATGATCTTGTCGTCGGAGGTTTTCAGTACCGGGTTGATCTCAAAAAGGCTGGCATCGCTTTCACTGTAGGCCCTGTAGAGGGCTGTCACGAATTTTGACATCTCTTTGAAGGCCGTTCCGGAAAGCCCGAGGTTGAAGGAAATCCGACGCGCCTGAAAAGGTAGTAAGCCCACAGCCGGGTCTATCTCCTCCGTGAAGATCAGGTGTGGTGTTTTCTCCGCCACCTCTTCTATATCCATACCGCCTTCAGGCGAATACATGATCATGGTACGACCCTTGGCCCTGTTGAGCAGGACAGACATATAAAATTCACTGGTCTCACTCGGACCTGGATAGTAGACGTCCTCGGCAACCAGCACTTGGTGAACCT
>CBDUBB010000074.1:0-8767 GCA_965365265.1 uncultured Flavobacteriaceae bacterium | reverse complement strand
TCGGAGCGGACCTGATCCGGATCTGCATGAAAGTCGAAGAGGATATCGAGTGGGAGGTTGGCAAGTATTTCGTCAAAGGTGCTCCTGAGAAGTCAAAGACCATTCAGGAAGTCGTCTTCGCGGCTTATACCAATATTCCCCCCGGAATGGAACCAGGGTTCGAGGCAACCCACTATTACGACCCACCCAACCTTACCTTCCCGAACGGGGCGTATATCTGTGTGGTCGAAGTTGATAAGGAAACCGGTGCCATTGACGTGAAGCGCTTTGTGGCCATCGATGATTGCGGGAACATCATCAACCCCATGATCGTTGAAGGACAGGTTCACGGCGGGCTTACCCAGGGGATTGCCCCGGCCATGTATGAGGCCATAGAATACGACGATGAAGGAAACGTTCTCAACGGTACCTTCATGGATTACCTCGTGCCGACGGCCGTTGAATCGCCGCACTGGGAATCCGGTCATACCATAACCCCCTCCCCACACCACCCGCTGGGTGCCAAAGGGGTGGCTGAATCACCGACGGTGGGAGCGCCACCGGCCATCGCAAATGCGATTATCGATGCACTGACGCCACTGGGGATCGAGCACTTAGACATCCCGATCACCCCCGCCAAGGTTTGGGAGGCGATACAGGCACATTCTTAATTTCACTTACGGGATAAAGAGCTTCCGGACTTATGTGAGTCCGGAAGCCCTATCCTCAAAAAAAATGATATGAAAGCACAATTAGAAAAATCGTTTGAAGTCCCTCAGGGCACTGAACTGGTATGGGAACACCTTATAGACCCCAACAAGGTAATGGACTGTGTCCCGGGAGTCTCCATAGATGAACAGGTAGGGGAAAATCACTACAAGGGAAAGGTCGGGATGAAATTCGGGCCCATTGGCGCGAAGTACGACGCCGACATCCACTACAAGGAGATCGATGCCGAGAACCACAAGATCATTCTGACCGGAAATGGTGTGGACGTTAAAGGCAATGGCAATGCCGAGATGACCATGACGATGAATATTTTGGAAAGGGAAGACGGGGGCTCTAAACTGGACGCCGTGATGGATGTCACCATCAATGGCAAGATTGCCCAGTTTGGATCCCGATTGATAACCACGGTCTCCAACCAGCTCTTTAAACAATTCGTTTCCAATTTCTCCAAGAAGTTGGCCGCTGCCGAGGCAACTGCCTAGGCACTCTGTGGATTAGGATTAGAAGCTATGCCTGCGGGCATAGCTTTACATTTAAAAAAAAGAAGCTATTGAATACGGAAATTGAAAGCCTTATTGCGGATTTTTATACGCATGGCTACATCCTGAATGATGCGCTTGCAACCTCGGTCTTTCTGCTGAAGAAGCTTGAAAAGCCCCTGCTTTTAGAGGGGGATCCCGGGGTGGGCAAGACCATGCTGGCGAGCACCCTCGCCGCACACCTGGGCACGGACCTCATACGCCTTCAGTGTTATGAGGGCCTGGATGTCGGGAACACCATTTACGAATGGAACTACCAAAAACAGTTGCTGCACATCAAATTGTTTGAGCAGGAACGGGATAAGAAGAAACTTGGGGAGGAGATCTTCGGAATGGAGTACGTGCTGGAAAGGCCATTGCTGCGATCAATAAAGGCTGCCAAACCGGTTGTATTGCTAATCGATGAGATCGACCGGGCCGATGAGGAATTTGAAGCCTACCTTCTGGAGCTCCTGTCGGATTTCCAGATAAGTATCCCCGAGCTGGGTACCATCTCGGCAGTTTCAAAACCCCTGGTCATCCTGACGTCGAATCGCACGCGGGAACTGAGCGATGCGCTCCGCCGGCGTTGCCTGTACCATTGGGTGGATTTTCCCACCAGGGCCAGGGAAATCGATATCATCGCCAGGAAACTGCCTGAGATTGACCAGGAGCTGGCTTCCCAGGTGGTAACCTTTATACACAACTTGCGCAAATCAAGCCTGCACAAGACCCCGGGGATTGCAGAATCCCTGGACTGGGCCAAGACCCTGCTCTTGCTGAACGAAACCCACATAACGGATGAGATCGTTCAAAACACCATTGGCAGCGTCCTGAAGCACAAGGACGATATCGAGTTTGTACGGAACCGCTCGGTGCAGGAATTCCTGATGCCGATTGACTGACGAATCCGTTTTTTTGACAACGCTGTGGAAGCCGTAGACAAAACCTTCAAAGAGCGACTGATTGACTTTACCTTCTACTGTCGGGAGCGGCAATTTATGCTCGGCCCACAGGATACGAGGGAGGCCTTTGATATTGCCGAGCGGGGTTACTGGCAGGATCGAAAACTCTTCCAGTACAGCCTGAAGGCTATCTTTTGCAAGCGGAAAGAGCATTTTGACCGGTTTGACGAAATGTTTGACCGTTTCTGGAGCCGGTACTACCAGGAAAATCTGGAAGCACGCAAGAAAACCGTCAAACAGATCAAAAAGGAACCGGAGACGGATACCCTTATTTTCCTGGGGGCAAAGTTCAACAAGCCCCGTCAGGAAAAAGAACAGAAGGAAGCCAAACAGACCAAAGGGGCCAATGAGCAATTGCGTCTGCGCATGACAGATTTCTCAAAGGTGGATATCGCAGACAAAGAGCGCCTGGAAGAACTGGCCGAGGAGCTCTTTCACCAAATGAGTATGCGTTTTAAAAGGCGCCTTGAAAATGCCAGCAAGGGCAACATCGATATTCGCCGGACCGTGCGGCACAGCATTTCCAAAGGAGGGCTGATGCTGGACCTGGCCTATAAAAAGAAGCGGAAGGAAAAGCGGAAGGTGGTATTTCTGCTGGACGTGAGCGGCTCCATGGATACCTATAGCTATTACCTGCTTCGGTATGTGATGGTCTTAAGGAAATACTTCAGGGAACTGGAATTTTTTACCTTTAGTACCCACCTGACCCACGTGACCCCATTGCTAAGGGCACAGAATGAAGAACAGGTGCTCAGGGCCGTGGGCAGGAATGTCCATTCGTGGTCGAGCGGTACGAAAATAGGGGAGTCCCTGACCGAATTCCTGTCGAATTACGGACATAAGTTTCTGAGCCAGAAGCATATTGTGGTCATTTTGAGTGATGGATTGGAAACGGGAAGCGTGGCACAGCTCAAGGAGGCTGTTGGGACCATCCGCAGGAAATGCAAAACCCTTATCTGGCTGAATCCGCTGAAGGGGATGAAAGACTACCAACCCATCCAGCAGGGAATGGTCAACGTGATGCCCCATCTGGATGCGTTCGAATCGGCCCATAACCTGGACAGCTTATTAAAACTGGAAAAATTACTCATGGATGTTTAACGAACTCGCATTAAAAATAGAGGAGCACCTGGGGAGGGGTTCGAATTTTGCCATTGCCCAGGTGATCGATCGCCTCGCCCCCAGTTCGGGGAAGGTGGGGGACAAGGCGCTCATCCTGGAATCCGGAGAACTCATCGGCTGGATCGGAGGAGGATGTGTCCGCGGTATTGTGATCAAGGAAGCCCTGGAGGTGATCCGTACCAAACGCTACAGGCGAATCCGGATCTCCCCGGAGGGTGGAACCAGAGAAACAGCTAACTATAAAGAATACGTCATGTCTTGCCAAAGCGAAGGTACCGTGGAGGTACTCATTGAAGCGGTCATCCCGCAGCCCGAGGTTCTGATTGTGGGTAAGTCCAACATTGCCAGAAAGCTTGCAGCACTGGCGTCGGCAGCCGATTTCAGGGTAACGGTGATGGGCCGCGATGCCGATGCCCAGATGTTCCCCATGGCCCATCAGGTGCTTGACCAGGTCGACTTCACCTCTTTCAAGGATGGCGCGAATCGGTACATCCTCGTAGCCACTCAGGGAGAAGAGGACGACCAGTCCGTTTTAAAAGCCCTGAAGACTTCAGCACCCTATGTGGGTTTTGTGGCGAGCACCAAGAAGGTAGCCAACCTGAAATCATTTTTAATACGGGAGGGCGTTCCTGAATCACGGGTGGAACAGCTCAGAAGTCCCGCGGGCCTGGATATCAATGCCAAACTTGCCAGTGAGGTGGCTATTAGCATCCTGGCAGAGATCGTAAGCCATTTCAGAACCGGGAGGGCTGCCGAAGTGGTAAGTACCGGAGAAGAGCCCGGGCCCAGTCAGCCGGAGGAAACCGCCTCCGGGGATAAATTTGCAGAAGAATACTACATTAACCCCGTGTGCCAGGTTCCGGTTTCCCGGAAGAATCCAAAACACGTTCTTGAGTACAAGGGAGAAATGGTGTATTTCTGCTGCGACGGATGCAAGGTGGCCTTCGAACAAAATCCCGCCCAGTATATCAAATAACCCAACACTTAGAATCCGGGCATGGAAGAAAGGCGTACCCCGCATATCCCGAATACAGTTAGGCATACCAACCCAGGCGAGCTGTGGCGGAAGTAATCACCCTCATACTGGCGGCAGGGGAGTCCCGTCGCATGGGTAAGATCAAGGCCCTGTTGCCCTGGGGAAACACCACAATTCTCAGGCATCTCCTCCAGGAAGCCGGGGCTTCAGGAGCAGAGGAAATCCTTGTTGTAACCGGGGCTCACCAGGAGGAGATCCTGAGGGAGGTGGGTCCGTTCACCCCTCACACCCATCACAATCCCGACTGGGAGTCGGGTATGGGGTCCAGCCTGGCTAGCGGCGTTCAGGAGGCAGCGCGTCTATTTCCCCAGGCAGGGGCACTGCTTGTGATCCTGGTCGACCAACCCCTGGTTAGCCGGGCTTACCTGAGGAAGATCCTGCAGGAACATCTGGATTTCCCCTCCCATATCATCGCGTCGGACTACGGTGGATTTGCCGGGGTGCCTGCCCTTTTTCCGAAACGTTTCTGGACAGGGCTGAAGGGCCTGTCCGCCGACAAAGGGGCCAAAGCTTTGATAGCGTCACAGCGGGAACTTTGCCGTATATTGGATCCGGGCCTGGCCATCACCGATGTGGATACCCCGGAAGCTTACGAAAAGGCCCTTCTCAAGGCAGAACTAAAGGAAAAAAACGAAGAATCATGATAAAATTGACCTGCATCCTTTTCTTTTTGAGCATGGTAACCTTTGTACCTGCCCAGGAAATGGGGTTTGAGGAGTATAATCCGACCTCAACCCTGGTAGTCCCTGAAAATCCGGTAAAAAGAGCCCGTTTTCCCGTGGTGGACATACATAGCCACCATTTCAATATGCCCTCCCAGGACCTTTCTGTCCTGGTCAAGGCCATGGACAGCCTGAACCTCGCGTTGCTGGTCAATCTCAGCGGCGGATCGGGAGATCACCTCAAAGGGGCCATTCAGAATGTTCAACAGAATTACCCCAATCGGTTCCTGGTGTTTGCCAATGTGGATTTTGACGGGGTGGGGGAGCCCGGATGGGGAAGCCGGGCGGCGGCGCAGCTGGAGGAGGATGTGCGCAATGGAGCCAGCGGTCTTAAAATCTACAAAAGCCTCGGGCTTCGATACCGGGATACGGAAGGGAAGCGGGTTGCTGTGGATGATCCCCGGTTGGATCCGGTATGGGCAAAGTGTGCCGAGCTTGGCATTCCGGTGCTCATCCACTCGGCAGACCCGAAGTCCTTCTGGGACCCGATGAATTCGGATAATGAGAGGTGGCTGGAACTGAAAACCCGTCCCCGGCGGAAAAGGAGTGATACCGACCCGGCACCCTGGCAGCAAATCATTGACGAACAGCACCGCATGTTCCGGAATCATCCAAAGACTACTTTTATAAATGCCCATATGGGCTGGTATGCCAATAACCTGGATAAATTAGCTTCCCTCCTGGACGAAATGCCCAATATGTATGTGGGGATTGGTGCCATCATTGCGGAACTGGGCAGACAGCCCAGGCATGCCCGGAACTTTTTTATAAAGTACCAGGATAGGATCCTTTTTGGGAAGGACAGCTGGCAACCCTCGGAATTCCCTACCTATTTCCGGGTATTGGAAACCGCGGATGAATATTTCCCCTATTATAAGAAGTACCATGCCTTCTGGGCGATGTATGGCCTGGACCTTCCCGACGAAGTATTGAAGAAGGTCTATTATAAAAACGCCCTGAAACTCCTTCCTTCCATCGACCGTTCCCTCTTCCCGGATTCCTGAGGCCGGCCGTTTATCGAAATGCCACGGCTTTGGGCACTAAGGGGAAACCTGTGCCGTTGTAAAGGGAAAACCCCTAAGATTTAACTATGAAGAGCGTATTTGATCTCAAGAGTGCCCTTGTTGGTATGATGGCCCTGGCCATGTTTGGATTACAGAGTTGCAGTAAAGATGCCGAAAGGCTGGATGTGCCGGCAGAAGCACAGCTTTCACAAACGGATTTGAAAACCGTCATGGAGACGGATCAGTGGACCGGGGCTGTAGACGATGTCCTTGCGGAATTGTTCCAAAACGGAAGTAATGCCAAGGCCAAATTTGCGGACGATTCCTGCTACCAGGCCACCTTTACCGAAACCGGCTTTACCGTGGTTTTCGGGAATTGTGTACTGAACCAGACCGAAATGGTGAACGGAACTCTGGAGGTCGTCTATAATGCAGATCCGGGATCAGCATCATTCACGGCAACCTTCAAGGGATTTTTCGTCGGAATGGCGGAAGGGAACGGAACCCGGACCTTTACGGTCACTGAATCCGGAGAAAATAGTTTTGAGTTTTCCGTTGTTAGCAGTATGACGGTGAACCTGACAGATGGAAGAACTCTTACGGAGTCCGGTACCCGGACCCTTCAATTCCAGTTGGGGGAGACCCTGGCGGATATCAGCTTCAGCATTAGTGGAAACTGGGAGATCTCCGATGATGACACCCTTTATACCGTCTCCGTTGCGAGTCCTGTGGGCGGGAATCTTGGCTGTGGCTACCCGGTTAGTGGGGTAATGGATATCAGCAAGAACGGACTCGAAGTGAGTGTGGATTTTGGGGATGGCACGTGTGACAATATTGTGACGGTCATTTATCCAAATGGGGCTACCGAAGACCTGAGGTTATAACCCAATAGATTTCTGTTAAAATTAAAGCCCGTATACAACTTGTGTACGGGCTTTAATGATCCAGTCCTGAGCAGTTCGCGGTGGTATTTTAAGGCACATAGTGCCGGGATTCGTACCAGCGTACGCGTTTGCTGTCCCTAAAGTAGGAACATGAAGCAACTCTTCTGGATCCTGTCTGAGATTGGCTGAAAATTGTTTTCATGACTGTTGCGTTTTTTGATGATGATTGATGATTGATGACTGATGATTGATGACCGATGTTTTTTAATGCAGGTAATGACGTTCCTGGGCCCAGCGTACCCGTTTTGTTTTCTTGAAATTGGAGAAATAGGAATACCTTCTCGATTCGGTGGGGGTTGATTTACTCAATGCTTTCATGACTCCTCGTTTTTTGATTGATGCCTTGTAAACGATCTATCTTGGTTACACTTATAAGACGACCAATATCTATAGTTGTTACAGTACTATGTATAAAAAGGTACTTTTTTAAACAAATTTTAACAGTGCCTTTTCCACCTATATTAAGGTATCCCTTTGATATCCCATTCAATAGGGGGTAGGAAGCACATTTCCTGTTTATTGGAACTTTAACAGGGAAAGGGTGGAGCGCTAGGCCCTGTTTGGCAGCAGGAATCCCTAAAGAAAAAAATTGTAATTTTCTGCAAGAGGCCATTACCGGAGCCATGCACCCACACATGTCCGAATTCAATACGTACATAGATTTCCATTGCCACCCGGCCCTGAAACCCTTTGGCAGAAGCTTCAGGAAGTCCCCTGCAGGCCTGCAAAGCCGTCACCGATTTCACAAAACCAGTCTCTGGAGATACGATCCGCCTTCCCTGGCCGACAAATTGTTGAATTACCTGGGAGGGCTAACCAGGTTTTCCCAGTCCAATGGTCATGCCCTGGCCAGGGGTGGGGTGGGGGTCATTTGTGCCTCCCTGTACCCTCTTGAAAAAGGGTTCGTAAACAATGCCATTGAACCCGATGCCCTGAACGACCTCCTGCTCGACTTTGCCACCGGTCTGGGGAGGGAACGCATTGACTTTCTGCAGGGAATGACAGATTATTTTGAAGACCTGAACCTGGAATACGAGTTCTACAAACAATGCCATGGCCATGTCATACGTCTTCCGGAGGGCAGGTTCCGGTACCGCCTGGTGCGAAGTTTCTCTGAAATCGAAGAGATTCGCCGGTCTGAGGAAGCCTCTCCGGGTCTCAGGACCCTGTGCCTGATCATGAGCATTGAAGGCCTGCACGTACTCAATACCGGTCTTGGCGTAGAACCTGACAAAGGGGAAGTATTGCAAAACCTGAAGAAAATCAAGGCATGGGAGTTCCCTCCCTTTTTCATCACGGTAGGCCATCATTTTTGGAACCATATATGCGGGCATGCGCCCAGCCTCAGTGGAATTGTCAGAAAGGTTGCCAATCAGACGGAAGGGATGGGCAAGGGGATTACAGACCTTGGCAGGCAGGTCCTTTCGGAAATGCTTTCCAGGAGGAACGGCCCAAGGATCCTCCCGGACCTAAAGCACATGAGCGGGCGTGCCCGGGAGGAGTTTTACGCCCTGAGGCGCTCCGGCGAGCTGGGGGATTCTGATTTTCCCCTCCTGATAAGCCATGGGGCCTGTAACGGGCTGAAATCCTTTCGGGACCCTTACCCGGGCTCCCTGCCGACCGCCCGTCTTCAGAATCCTGTGGAAATCAACTTCTACGATTCGGAACTTATTGCCCTGGCCCGCAGCGGCGGGCTGATCGGTCTGCAGCTGGATTACCTTTCGGCGTTCCTCATAGTGGCTTTCGTT
>CBDUBB010000073.1:0-8868 GCA_965365265.1 uncultured Flavobacteriaceae bacterium | reverse complement strand
TCAGGCGCTCGCCTTTGAGTTTTGTCCAGTCAAAATTCACGAACCGCTTCCGGATTTCGTTCTTGCGCTCCAGGAATTCCCTGGCGAGATCCATGGCCGGCCCTTTCAGGCGTTCCAGGTTGTTCTCCACCGTATTAAGCCTGTTCTGGAACATGTAAAGCATCCGGTTCTTAAGCCAGACCTCGTAATCCCCGTTAAAGTGTTCTGGGGTAAAGGCGGTATCCTCGAATTCAGACCCAAGGGCAATGTGCATTTCCGCCGTGCGCTGGGCGAGCTTCTGGAGTTTCAGGAAAACATTCAGGCCGGCCCAGTCGATGATTTCCGGAGGGACTTCCCGTATCTTAAGTCGTTGGAACAGGGCCACCCTGGGAAGGGAATCCACGGAGATGCCCTTGTACTCCAGGTTGGAAAAAATCTTATGCAGCTCTTTGAGCATAAAATCCCAGGCATCCCCCTGGTTGGGGATCAGCTCCTGCATCAGGGCGATGGTAACATTCGCCCCATCGGCGTCTATAATGCTCAGGCTGCCCTGGTAGGCCGGGGTATTCGGATATCCTTTGCGCTCGGAAAGGAACCGGCTCATCTCGTAGTCCGGGTTCTTGTCCGCATAGATGCGACGGAAGAACTTAATTACGGATTTCCCGTTGATAACCACCGAGGTATTGCTTTGCTCCAACCCCATGAATTTAGAGGACTCATAGGGGCTGGGTTCAAACTCGATGCTCTTGTGGTATCGCACCCGGGTGGTATCATTGGGCTCCGCCGTGATAATGCGCTCATAGACCAGACGCCTGAACGCCTCCAGGTTCACGGCATCAATGATGAAGCCCTCCACCCCGTTGATGGTGACCGGCAGGATACGCTCCTTTTCCGCAAAACTTTCGTCGGAGACAAAGGCGATGGGCAAAAAATAGTGCTGGTAAAACGCCTCATCGAAATTCACTTCCAGCAGGAGCCCGTAGTAGACTTCTTCCCGTTGTTGTATGCGGAAGTATTCCTGAAGCTCAATGTATTTAAGGCTGCTCGATTTTCCACCGTACCACCGCTGTTGCTGTACATAGTTCTCCAGAACATCCGAGAGGAAGACCTCCACAAAACTCCCGTCGTCCATCAATTGTTCCCACGGGATATCAAAGGCATAATTCGTTTTTACGGCATCGGCTTTCTTTTTCTCCATGCGGGTATGCGGTCTATCTTATTTGAAAAATGTGAAACGGCAGGTCCGGATGCAGGGCCACGTAATTCCATTCTGCCTCCCAGTGATACCTGGTGTGGGTCATCAGATCGTACATTTCAAGTCGCGTTCCGGGCCCGACACCCAGTTGCTCCAGGGGAAGCTGCACGTACCCCTGCTGGCTTTGGTGGGAATCCAGGCTGATGATGACCAGCAGGCGGTCCTGCCCGGTATCATCCCATTTATAAAAGGCCAGCAGCTGGTCGTTTTCAAGCCCGCAAAAACGGATGTTGTTGGTTTGCTGCAGGGCCGGGTGCTGTTTCCTGATCTCGTTGATCCGCCCGATGATGTGCATCAATTTGTTTTCAATCTCCCAGTCCCAGTGCTTTACCTCATACTTTTCGGAATCGAGGTACTCTTCCTTGCCCGGGTAAGGCTCCGTTACCATGTATTCATAAACAGGTCCGTAAATACCGATATTCCCGCACAGGGTGGCGGCCAGGGCATACCGGATCATGTGCATGGACTCCCCTGCTCCCTGCAGATGGTGGGGATTGATGTCCGGGGTATTCGGCCAGAAATTCGGCCGGTAGTATTCCCGCATCTCCGTCTGGGTCAGTTCCACCATATATTCAATCAGCTCGTGCTTGTGGACCCGCCAGGTAAAATAGGTATAGGACTGGCTAAAGCCCTGTTTGGCCAGCTGCTGCATGATGCGCGGACGGGAAAAGGCCTCTGCCAGAAACAGGATGTCCGGATGTTTCTTCTTGACCTCGGCTATCAGCCAGTGCCAGAAGTAAAATGGCTTGGTATGCGGATTGTCCACGCGAAAAACGGTAACGCCAAACCCGATCCACTTCAGGGTGACCTCCAGAAGTTCCTTCCAAAGTGCTTTGTAGTCCTCCGATTCAAACCAGAAATTGACGATGTCCTGATATTTCTTTGGGGGGTTTTCTGCGTATTGAATGGTCCCGTCCGGCCTGGTGCGAAACCACTCAGGGTGCTCGCTAATATATGGATGATCCGGGGCGGCCTGGAAGGCCAGGTCCATGGCGACCTCCAGTCCCAGTTCATTCGCCTTCCGGATCAGGTTTTGAAAATCCGCCTCAGTCCCCGCCATGCCGGGACCCAATGGCCCAGGGCACTCCCGAATCTCCTTCCTTAGCCTCTGTCGTATTGTTTTTCCCTTTCCGGTTTACCTCTCCTATAGGGTGGACCGGAGGAAAGTAGACCGTGTCAAATCCCATCCTGGCTACTCTGGGCAGCAGGCGTTCACAATCCCTGAAGGTCCCATGCCTGCCGGGCGTGGGGGAAGCCGACCTTGGAAAAAATTCATACCAGGTCGAAAAATTCGCCCGGTTGCGGTCTACATAGACCTGCAGTTCCAGGGAGGTATTGGCCAAAAGTCTTTGCGGGTGGTCAGAAAAAAGCCCGTGCAGTCGTTCCGAAATGGCCCCGGTCACCGCATTTTCATAGTCAGCTTCTGATTCAAAGGCCCGAATGAGATCGGTGAGGTATTCCTTATCCGTCCCGGAAACCTTTGATTTCACAAACCTGAGGTATTGCACCCCATCCAGCAACTCGCTGCGCACGTGTTGCCCGTCTTGAATCTTGGCCTCAATGCCGTGTTGCCAGTTCAGTGCGTAATCCACCCAGCCCCTCACCTTGTACTGGTAGAACCCCTGTTTGTCTACCAGGAAGGAGGCCTCCCACCGGTCATTCCCGACGGAATGCATCCGGGCGTCCCTCCATTTGCGCTCCGCCTGGTGCTTGAACAACACCTCGGCCTGCATCACATCGTGCCCGTCCGGCAGGATATCCGCAGAAACCGTAACGGTCTCCCCCAGCACCCTTTTTATGAAGAATTTACCACAATCCAGCTGAGGCCTGATATCATCGATTACTACGCGTTCTTGTCGAAACATGTTGGGTCCGTGTACTGGTTCTAAAACTTTTTAAAGATATGAATTAAAGCCGTATTCCCATGGTAAAACAGGGCTTCCTCCCTGTGAATCCCGGACGAGGTCCCGGTCAAGGGAAGCTGTTTGGGAATACTGTGGGCTTCGGGTCATTCCACCTCATCAATGGTGATTACGGCCTGGTCATCCACCCTGAGGGTCAAAAGCCCGGAAAGGATCATGGCGATCCCCCCGGCGACCAGGGCGTAGATAGGCTGGTTTCCGAAAAATGCATTGACCATAAAGCCGAGTATGGTGGCAGCCACCATTTGGGGAATGACGATAAAGAAATTGAAAACCCCCATGTAATACCCCATTTTTTTAGGGGGAAGGGCGCCGGCGAGCATGGCATAGGGGACTGACAGGATGCTGGCCCAGGCAACCCCCACCCCGACCATGGAGAGGAGCAGCCAGTCAGGATCAGAAATAAAGTAGACAGAGATTAAACCCAATCCACCCAGGATAAGGGCGATAAGGGGAGTAATCTTCCGGCTGGTCATTTTAGCGAGTACAGGAAGCAGGAAGGCAACCAGGGCAGCCACCCCATTATAGACCGCAAAAAGTACAGTGACCCAGTCGGCCCCGTCATTGTAGAGCTGTGAGGTGGTGTCACTGGTTCCGTACACGTGGCCGGTAACGGCCTGAGTGGTGTAGATCCACATGGAAAACAGGGCAAACCACGAAAAAAACTGCACCCAGGCAAGTTGTTTCATGGTCCCCGGCATATACAACAAATCCGTCATGATGATCACAAACCCGTTGCGGCCCTTTTTTTTGCGGATCCATGAAGCCAAAAGGAATAGAAGCCCCACCAGGCCCAGGCCAACCGTGAGGATATAGAGTTCCTTTTGCAGGTCTAAATAATAGGGCAGTGAAGTGGTCAGTATACCCAGCAGGAGCATCCCCATCCCGTACTTTTGGAGTTTTGAGATCCGCCGCAGATTTTCTTCGGGCGTCAGGGGCGCAGGGGCTGTTGCTTTGTTTTCTTCAAAGGCTTCCAGTTCCTCCGGACTGTACTCCCGGGATCGAAACACCGTCCAGAGGACGGCCAGAAAAAATACTGCGGCACCCACATAGAAGGACCATTTGACGGAATCCGGGATGACCCCCTCGGGGGCCGTATTGGAAATCCCCAGCCAATTCGTGAAGACATAGGGCATGGCAGATCCTACCACTGCCCCAATCCCGATAAAGAAACTTTGCATGGCAAACCCCAACGTCCTTTGGTCAGAGGGAAGGTTGTCCCCGACGAAGGCCCGAAAGGGCTCCATGGAAATATTGATGGAGGCGTCCATAATCCATAACATCCCTGCAGCCACCCACAGGGAGGGGGAATTCGGCATGATGCAAAGGGCTATGGAAGCCAGAATGGCACCGACCAGGAAATACGGACGTCGCCGGCCCAGCCGGGTCCATGTCCTGTCGGAGAAATAACCGATAATTGGCTGGACAACCAGGCCTGTAACGGGGGCCGCGATCCAGAGGATGGGGATGCTTTCCACATCAGCTCCCAGGGTCTCGAAAATCCTTGAGGTATTTGCATTCTGTAGGGCAAAACCGAACTGTATGCCAAGGAAACCGAAACTCATGTTCCAGATTTCCCAAAAACTGAGGGTGCGCTTTTTCATTGGGTTGGTTTGGCGGTGTTATCTTGGAGGGCACTGCGGTACTCCGGAATAAATATAGTATTTTTCAACTCACAGCATTCAGGCGTTCAAGAGCGCCCCTCCCCTTCGTTCGGGAAACACGCTATACAATTGTATTTCAATGATTTAAAGCCTATAGAGCGTTTTTGGAATGCTTTTTGAAACCAAAGAACCAACTGCCCTCCGGGGCCATTGCAAACTTCTAAAACAGCGTATTATGAAAAAAGTAGGACTCTTATTCGGACTGATCATTTCCATGATAATTATATCCTGTGAAGGCCCCACAGGACCACCCGGGCCTCCAGGGCTGGATGGACTGGACGGACTGGACGGCGTAAATATCCTGGGCCAGGTTTATGACATACAGGGAGATTTTACACCTGGCAACAATTACACCCTCTTTTCGGAATTCGCCATAGATGCCCCCTCCGTGGAGGTCTTTGAGACCGATGTGGTACTGGTGTACATCCTCTGGGAACAGGTGGACGACCCCAATGGAGGCGCCCCCATCGACGTATGGCGCTTATTGCCTCAGACCCGCCTTCTGGACCTGGGCATCCTGCAATACAATTACGATTACACCTTTCTGGATGTAAGCATCTTCCTGGAAACCGATTTCGACCCTGCCCTGCTCTCGCCCGGGGATACGGACAATCAGATCTTCCGTATCGCCATCCTGCCGGCCGACGGGGCCAGCTCGGCAAAACTGGATACGAGCAATATGCAGGCTGTCCTGGACTTCCTGGGGGTACAGGAGACCGAGGTCCCGAGATACGTCCTTGACTAAAAGCGTTAAAATTTCCTCAAAGCCCCCGCCCCAGGCGGGGGTTTGTTTTTTAAACCATTATTTTTGAGGAGGTACGGGTTAGACCGTCCCCAAAAAAAAATGTTATGAAACAGATACTTTTGGCTATGGCCTGTGCCCTGCTTTTCAGCTGTCGTGGAAATTCACAGCAGACGGATACCCGCGAAGCCTCAGAGACTTCCCCATCCGAACAGTATGCCGTGGTGAAAACAGACGCCGAGTGGCGTAAAGAACTGACGGATATGGAATACTACATTCTGCGCAAGGCAGGGACTGAAAACCCGGGTTCCAGCGACCTGCTCCAGAATAAGGAGAAAGGCACCTATGTATGTGCCGGTTGCGGGCACCCCCTCTTTAAAAGCGAGCACAAATTCAATTCGGGTACCGGCTGGCCGAGCTTTGATCGTGAAATCGAAGGGAATGTGGCGTACAGTGTGGACTACGATATTGGGTACAAGCGAACTGAAGAACACTGCGCCCGCTGTGGAGGCCACCTCGGGCATGTCTTTGAAGACGGCCCCCGGGAGACGACCGGTTTGCGTCATTGCATCAATGGGGCCGCGCTAGATTTCATCCCTGAAAACTAATCTTTTTCCTTCCCAGAACACCGGGAATCCATCCAAAGAAGAGTTCTGATTTTGTTTGCGTTTCACATTGGCAGCTTTCGGATGGGTTTCCTACCTTTGCAGCGCAATTTTTGAAGAAACTGATCCACTATGAGCACTTTTGATGTCATCGTCCTGGGCAGCGGACCCGGAGGTTATGTAACCGCCATACGCGCTTCCCAACTGGGCTTGAAAACCGCAATCATCGAAAAAGAAAGCCTGGGCGGTGTATGCCTTAACTGGGGGTGTATCCCCACCAAGGCCCTGTTGAAATCCGCACAGGTTTTCAATTACCTCCAACACGCAGAGGAGTATGGACTCAAGGTGAAAGATGCAGATAAGGACTTCGATGCGGTGGTGAGCCGAAGCCGGAACGTGGCAGATGGCATGAGCAAAGGGGTACAGTTTCTGATGAAAAAGAACAAGATCGAAGTCATCAAAGGCTACGGCACCCTGAAACCAGGAAAGAAGGTGTCTGTCAAGAACGCCGAGGGGAAAGAAACCACATACGAAGCCGCCCATGTTATTATAGCCACAGGGGCGCGGAGCCGGGAATTACCCAGCCTGCCTCAGGACGGGAAAAAAATCATCGGATACCGGGAGGCCATGACCCTGGAAAAACAACCCAAAAAGATGATCGTGGTTGGGAGCGGCGCAATCGGCGTGGAGTTTGCGTATTTCTACAATGCCATGGGAACCGAGGTAACCGTGGTGGAGTTCCTGCCCAACATCGTTCCAGTGGAAGACGAGGAAATCTCAAAACAACTGGAACGCAGCTTCAAGAAATCGGGGATTAAGGTGATGACCTCCTCTGAGGTGACCAGCGTGGACACCAGCGGGGAAGGTGTCAGGGCGACCGTTAAGACCTCCAAGGGGGAGGAAACACTGGAAGCCGATATCGTGCTTTCAGCAGTGGGAATCAAGACCAATATCGAAAATATCGGGCTGGAAGAAGTGGGCATAGCCACGGACCGCGACAAGATCATCGTAAACGACTACTACCAGACCAACATCCCCGGGTATTACGCCATAGGGGATGTGACCCCTGGTCCGGCCCTGGCCCACGTGGCCTCTGCGGAGGGTATCCTCTGTGTGGAAAAAATTGCCGGGATGCATGTGGAGCCCCTGGATTACGGAAACATACCGGGATGTACCTACTGTTCCCCGGAAGTGGCCTCTGTGGGCATGACGGAAAAACAGGCCCTGGAGAAGGGATTCGACATCAAGATAGGCAAATTCCCTTTTTCAGCCAGTGGCAAGGCGAAAGCTGCCGGGCACTCCGACGGGTTCGTAAAGGTTATCTTCGATGCCAAGTACGGGGAGTGGCTCGGATGCCATATGATCGGCGCCGGCGTCACCGATATGATCGCCGAGGCGGTGGTTGGGCGCAAGCTGGAGACCACAGGACATGAAATCCTGAAGGCTGTCCACCCACACCCGACCATGAGCGAAGCGGTCATGGAAGCGGTAGCCGCTGCCTATGATGAAGTTATCCACCTCTAACCAAAACCAGCTGTTGTGCTAAAGACCTTTCGTATCCTGGCCCAGACAGAAGGGGTCTCCTACCTGTTATTGTTCGCCCTCAGCATGCCACTCAAGTACTGGGCAGGCATCCGGGAACCAAACATCTACATCGGCTATATCCACGGGGCCCTGTTTATCGCCTATCTGATCATGGCAACCATGCTCTGGCGGGAACGCGGGTGGAGCACCAAGGCCTATTTCTACCTGATCCTGGCCTCCCTCCTGCCCTTCGGCACCTTTTATGTGGATAGTCGGTTTTTAAGCAGTAGCAAGGCCTAAAGAAAACTCCGAACCGCCAGGTCGTACCCCTTCAGGCCAAAACCAAAGACGAATCCCTGGAGAATATCTACAGCTGCAGACAATATGGCTACGAAAAAACCCGGACAAAAGCCCGGGTTCGGAACATAAAAACAACTAATTCTTAAAACGCATTGGAGCCGATGTTTATTTGAGCCACAACTGAGTTGTCCTCCGGACTTTCGTATATGTTCAGGTGTCCGTCAAAGTTCATCAACTCCACAAAGTCAATAGGGGTTCCGTCATCGAGTTGATCGACAATGGATTCGCTGATTCTGCATTCGCAGACTTCCAGGGTAATCGCAACGGAGCCCCCGGATTCCACATCCCCAAAATTAATGGAGGCCGGATGCAGCTCCTGGTTGGTGCCTGATAATTCTATGTAAACAGTGGTACTGTTATCATCTCTCGGGATAAAGGAGACCGTTCCGGCAATCCCGGAATTATTCACACTGACCAGGTTGAAATCTACGCGCTCCGGATCTTGAGGTATTTCGGTAATGGGACCTTCACTATCTGGATCATTCAAGGGGACATCATCGCTTTTACTACAACTAAACAACGTAATCGCAAGGGCGGATAAAAAAACAAGTGATTTTTTCATTACAGGTAGATTTAGGCAAGATATTTTTCACTTCTCATTTGAATTTAGGGCCATCAACAGGTATTACAAAAAATAGTATTCAAATGGCAGGAAAATTCGTTCAGGGCCCTGGAGTCCTGCAATCTTCGGCCAGGAGGCATCCCCCTGCCCTATAAAAATGCATTTGGCGTTTTTGTATCCTCAAAAATCGACCGGATAGTTGATATAAAAAATGATTTTGCTCAGGTTGCTATCCCTGACATGCCCCCAATGAGA
>CBDUBB010000072.1:0-8905 GCA_965365265.1 uncultured Flavobacteriaceae bacterium | reverse complement strand
GGTCGGGATTTGGGGATTCAACAATCTAACAACCACCCAACTGATGATTTCACAAATTAGAAACGATATGCAAAGAGATGCTGAATTAACAAGAACCCACTTAAAGTTTTATTAAAATAAGTTTGGATTATTAACATGAAATTAAGATTTTCGCAGTTAGCTAATTCAAATAATTAAACAATGAGAACAAAATTGAATGGAATCTTGACGCTGTTGCTGGCGTTCGTTGTGCAGATTTCGTTTGCACAAGAAAAGACGATTTCAGGTACGGTCACCGATCAGGATGGCCTTCCCTTGCCTGGAGTTAACATTGTTGTTGAGGGCACCACTACGGGTACCCAAACCGACTTCGACGGTAATTACCAGATTCAGGCAAGTCCTGGACAGGTATTACTCTTCACCTATATAGGTCAGAAGGATGAGCGGAGAACGGTTGGTGCGGGTGACGTAATCAATGTCCAAATGGTCGAAGACGCCCAGGCCCTTGAAGAAGTGGTGGTAACAGCCCAAGGTATCAAGAGGGAAAAGAAAGCCCTGGGGTATGCTGTTACTTCGGTAGGCGCCGACGCTCTTGAGCAAAGAGCGGAAGGTGATGTAGGCCGGGTACTTGCCGGTAAGGCTTCCGGGGTGCAGATTACTGCCGCCGGGGGTATGTCCGGGTCCGGTACTGCCGTTACGGTGCGTGGTCTGAGCTCCTTCAGCGGGAGTAACCAGGCGCTCTTTATCGTAGACGGGGTTCCATTCAGTAATGATACCAACGCCGCAGGTGACTTCATCGACGGTAACGTTGGATCATCCCGTTTCCTCGACCTCGACCCAAACAACATTGAGAGTATCGAGGTACTTAAAGGTCTGGCGGCTGCCACCCTCTACGGTACACGAGGTAAAAACGGGGTAATCCTGGTAACTACCAAAGCCGGTTCAGGCGGAGGTGGTGCCAAGAAAACCGAAATCACTGTCAATCAGTCTTTCTTTACCAATGAAATGGCGTCCGTGCCGGAATACCAGAATGAGTACGGTAACGGTTTTGACCAGAACTTCGGATGGTTCTTCTCCAACTGGGGACCGAGCTTCGAAAGAGACGGCGTTGCCGGATGGGGTAAACAAGCCGCCATCGATGATCAGGGCACCCTGGAACACCCGTATTCATCTACGGCTGTTGGTTCCACACGGGCAGCCTTCCCTGAGTTGCAGGGAGCTCGCTATCCATGGCAGCCTTATAACTCTGTAGAAGAGTTTTTCCGCCCGGGCTTTGTATCCAATACCAACGTGAATATCGCAGGTAGCACCCAGGATGGAAACACCAATTTCAACGTAAACCTCGGATATCTTAACGACGAGGGCTTTACCCCGGGTAACTCCCTGCAGCGTTTTAACCTTTCCGTAGGTGGACGTTCACAGCTGTCTAACAAGTTTACCGTTCAGGCGACTGCCAACTTTGCAAGGACAGATTACCGCACACCTCCGATTGCCTCTTCAAGGGGTAACGGTACAGATGGTCTGTCTGTTTTTGGTAACGTACTCTTTACGCCTATATCTGTGGATTTGATGGGGCTGCCCTTCGAAAATCCGATTGACGGATCCAGCGTCTACTACCGGAATGGTAACGACATCATCAACCCACGGTGGACTGCGAAGAACGTAACGTACAAGCAGCTGACTCACCGGGTGAACTGGACGGCTCAACTGACTTACCAACTGAATGACAACCTCTCTCTTAACTGGAGGTCAGGTCTGGATTTCTACAATGAGCGGAACGAAAACGGTTCCAACAAAGGAGGGGTAGAGTTCACGAATGCGATCTTTGGATTCTATGACACCTATGATAACAACAATACTATCTGGGATCACTTCTTCTCGATCAATGGAAACTATGATATCTCCGAGAATATCGGCCTGACATTTACAGCTGGTGCAACTTCTCGTTCTGATTTCTTTGACCAGTCTGGTGTAGCCAGTACAGGACAGATCGTATTTGGTGTGAAGCGCCACTTCAACTACGAAAATCAACGGCCGCTTCAATTCTCACAGAAGCAAAACATTGTGGGGATCCTGGGGCAGGCCACACTGGATGTTGCTGACTTCATCTTCCTGAACGTTTCTGCCCGTACTGACTGGGTATCCAACCTGACCACGGAGAACAACAGTAAGACATATCCTGGTGTGAGTGTTTCCTTCCTTCCGATCAACGCCTTTGACGGAACCTGGAACGATGCTATCGGAATGAACTATCTCAAGCTGCGTGCCAGCTACGGTACGTCTGCCACATTCCCCACTGGGTATCCTGTGGTCAACGTTATCGAGCAGACCACCCAGCGTTTCGTGGATCCCGCCTCCGGGGCCCTTTTGACAACCAACCAGGTAGATAACTTCCGGGCCAACCCGGCGTTGAAGCCTGAGCTTCTCGAGGAGTATGAAGCTGGTATCGAAGGTCGTTTCTGGGACAGCCGGATTCAATTTGAGGCTACCTACTTCAACCGGGTTACCAATGACCTTATTGTTACCGAGCCGCTATCTCCATCTACCGGATTCAGCTTTACGCAGAGTAACATTGGGGAGATCCAGAACAAAGGATGGGAAGCAGACCTCGGTATCGACATCTTCCGCAGCGAGAACTTCAGCTGGAACTCCAGGGTGAACTTCTTCACCAACAGGGAAACGGTTACGGAGCAGGAGCAGGATTTCATCGCCTATGCCGGATCTCTGGCAGTCGGTGGTGGCCTTTTCCGTGGATCCAACGCAGCGATCAAGGGTGAGTCCCTCGGTACTATTGTAGGTACAGCCATTGGACGTGATGAGAATGGAAACTTCCTGGTAAACGACGGTGGTAACTATGTTGTGGTTGAGCAGGATGCAGAGGGTAATGTCCCGATCGTGGGAGATGCTGTTCCGGATTACACTATGAACTTCATCAACACGCTGCGCTATAAGAACTGGAACCTGAATTTCCAGATCAACCATATCAGTGGTGGAGACATCCTTTCCAGTACCACTGCGGTACTGCTCGGACGGGGTCTGATCGTAGAAACGGCAGATCGTCTGAACACCTATGTGTTGCCAGGTGTCAACCAAACTACCGGTGAGCCTAACAACCGTCAGATCAACAACTCTACTTACTTCTTCTCTAACCTGCTTTTCGGACCAACAGAAACACGTATCTACGATGCTTCCGTAATCCGCCTGCAGGAGCTGTCCTTAGGGTACAGCTTCCCGAAGAAGTTCCTGGATAAAACACCTTTCGGTGCACTGACTGTTACCGCACAGGGCTTCAACCTTTGGTATGATGCTTACAACATGCCTGACGGTGCCAACTTTGACCCGAACGTGGCTGGTGTTGGTATTAACAACGGACGTGGATTTGACTTTATCAACGGTCCGAGCTCACGCCGATATGGAATCAGTATCAAAGCGTCCTTCTAATAAAAATTGTTAATGATATAGTTATTATGAAAAGTCTGATAAAATATATTACGATTGTCTTTATTGCGGGAGGCTTGCTGAATTCCTGTGAGACGACAGACCTGGACTTGAGAACGAGTCCTAACGAACTGGCATCTGACCAGGCGGATCCAAACCTGCTCTTGACCAGTGTGCAGTTGGCCTATGGGACCAACCAGCAAACCTTTAGCAATGTATCCGCTGAACTGACCCGGATTGACAACATGTTTGGCCGGGTATATTTCAACAACTACTCCGGTGCCACTATGAATGGGGTATGGGCACGTACTTATAGTAGTGGGGGGAACGGTGTTGGAGATGGCGTATCTGTTGGTATCCTGACCAACCTTCAGAACCTGGAGGCACTGGATGCTGCAAATCCTGATTTGGATCTTTCCTTCCATATCGGGGTTGCTAAAACCCTCTATGCGCACTCCCTGATGCAACTGGTTGATTTCCTCGGGGCAGCCGCCTTTACCCAGGCAGGCCAACCGGCAGAATTTCCAGCTCCTCTTTTGGATGACGGCGAAACCGTTTACGACGGCGCATTTGCCCTTCTTGGAGAAGCTAAGAATCTGTTAGATGCAAATCCGCCTACTCTTGGTGCTCCCGACATTTACTACAACGGGGATGCCGAAAAATGGGTAAAGCTGATTGGAACACTTCAGATGAAATACCATATGATGAAAGGGCAGAATGCCCAGTTCCAGGCGATCGCTTCCAATGATGATAATTATATTTCTTCCTCGGATGATGATTTCTTCCTGCAATACGGAACCAGTGAATTGCAGCCTGATACCCGGCACCCGGACTATGCAGCTGACTACACCCCTTCCGGTGCTAACATCTACCAGTCCAACTGGCTGATGGAAACCATGCTGAACGAAGGAGGTACTTCAGACCCACGGATCCGGTATTACTTCTACAGGCAGACCGATGAAACTCCTGGAGCTGATGCTGAACCCGACGAAGAAAGGCTTGCCTGCTCGCTGGCCCAGCCACCGCAGCACTATATAGACGGAGGCTTTACTTACTGTTCAGTTCCCAACGGATACTGGGGTCGTTCCCACGGAAACGATGAAGGTACTCCTCCGGACAACTTCTTCCGGGTCGCTGTCGGTGTTTATCCGGCTGGCGGAAGGTTTGACGACAACAGCTTTGGCAACGTAGGCCTCGGTCTAGGTGGCGCAGGTGCCGGTATCGAACCTATTATCATGTCCTCCTACGTGGATTTCTGGAAGGGATACATGGCCGGTTCTGATGCAGAGCGCAAGGCCTTTATGCTCGAAGGCCTGGATAAGTCCATTGCCACGGTTTCAGAATATGGAGCCCTTGATGCCAATGCTGATTCAGATTTCGAGCCTACTGAGGGCGACATTGCAGACTATCTGGCTGAAGTAGGAACTGCATACGATGCAGACCCGGACAACGTGTTTGCCGAGCAGTATTTCATCACCCTTTACGGTGGAGCAACCGAAGCCTGGAATTACTACAGACTGACCGGTTTCCCAAATACGCTGAACCCAAGTTGGGAGCCCAGCCCGGGACCTTTCCCGCTGTCGATCTTCTTCCCTACGAATGAAGTGACAACGAACCCCAACGTGTCTCAGAGAACGTCTCTTGACGAGCCTGTTTTCTGGAACCCTGGCGGATGCCTAACCTGTTATTGATATAAAACGCAAACCAAAAGGAGATGAACATGAAACTTCAAATAAATAAATTAACAATGTCAATACTGGCTGGGGCAGCATTAATGTTCTCGGCCTGTTCAGACGGTGATACCGTTTTTGACAACATCGTCAATAATGAAAAGCGCGGGGCTGCCCTTAGGACTGTCCAGATCCTTTCAGACGAAATCCCGATCGGACAAACCGATTCTTCTTTCGGCGTTGAACTGGAAGTTCAAACCGAGGATAACGGAAGTCTTGGAGAATTCGTAGAAGTATATCTCGGATTCCGCGACAACACCGTGGAAGAAGGAGGTACTGATCTCAGCAAAGATCAAATCCGTATCGAGGACATAGAGAAGGACACGTGGACCATTGGAGAATTCGGTTACCCGCGTTTTACCTATGAGATTACTCTGCCGGAAATGTTACAATTTCTAGGGCTCAACGATACAGATGTCGACGGAGGAGACCAGTTCGAAGTTCGGTTTGAACTGGTGCTTTCAACAGGTGACCGTTACTCCTTTGGAGACAATACCGGTACCCTGACAGGTTCCTTCTTCAGCTCACCATTCCTGTACACCCCCACCGTAGTTTGTCCACCGGCAGCGCCAACTGCAGGAAACTGGACAGTGGTCATGGGAGATGCCTTCGGAGATGGCTGGAACGGGGCTGCTTTGATCTTCACCATCGATGGTGAGGAAACCGAAGTCTTCCTTGCCGATGGTGCTGAAGGAACTGAGACGGTTGCAGTACCTGATGGTACGGAAGTGATTTCCCTGAAGTTCCGTTCAGGAGACTGGGATAGTGAGATCACCTTTACGGTAACCTCTGCCAGTGGGAATGTGGTTGCCGAACAGGCTGAACCCTACTCGACCGACCCAACTCCAGATGTTGAACTCATCAATTACTGTAATCTGAACTACTAATAAGTTCTGTTTTCTATAAAAAGGCCCGGACATCAAGTCCGGGCCTTTTTCTTTTAACGCCCATTAAAAAATTCTTTCCCAACCAATTTAGTACCTTTACTGCCCTAAATTTTCGTGATAAATGTACGCTATAACTCACAGGCTCGTACCCGGGATATCCAAAATGGATCTGTCCCTTCTTTTCATACTGCCTATTTCCCTGCTGTGGTTTGGATGTAAGGAGGATGCGGAGCAAACTGAAGCTACTGGGTCACTAACCCGTGAAATTGCAGAACCCGTCTTTGCCAGGGTATCCCCTGAAGATAGCGGCGTTTATTTTGAAAACCGGATCCGGGAGAATCTTTCTACCCTGGAAAACCTTTTTGACTTTGATTATTTCTACAATGGGGCCGGGGCCGGGGTGGCCGACCTGAACAACGACGGGCTCCTCGATATCTTCTTCTGCGGGAACCAGGTACCCAACAAACTGTTTCTCAACAAGGGGGATATGGTTTTTGAAGACGTTTCTGCAACCGCGGGGATTAACCAGGGGAAACAATGGTCCAACGGAGTTGCCTTTGCAGATGTAAACGGAGACGGCTGGCTGGACATCTACGTCTCCCAGGGTGGGCCAAACCCGCGTCCGAACCGCAAAAACCTTTTGTTCCTCAACCAGCAGGACGGCACCTTCACGGAGGTAGCCGAAGCCCTGGGGCTAGCCGATATGGGCATCAGTACCCAATCCGCCTTTTTTGACTATGACCGGGACGGAGATCTGGATTGCATCGTCATGAACGAATCCGAGTACTACGGGGCGGATCCCATCCTCCTGAATCGTCTTATAGCGGAGAACCCGGAAGCCCCCTGGTTCAACAGTTCCCACCTGTACCGGAACGACGGGGGTACCTTTACGGATGTGAGCAGGGAAGCGGGGATACAACGTCCTATTTTCGGCCTGGGGCTCTCAGTCAGCGATATCAATGCGGATGGGTGGCCTGACATTTATCTGGCCAGTGATTACTACCTGCCGGATGCGCTGTTTATCAACCAGGGGGATGGCACCTTTGCCGACCATATTGAGGAATACACCCAGCAGATTTCCTATTACGGGATGGGGATTGACATTGCTGATATAAACAACGATGCGCTTCAGGACATCTTTGTGCTGGACATGGCCTCTAGCGACCACTACCGCTCCAAAACCCTGATGGCCTCCATGGATGTCGCACGGTTCAATTATTTGACCCAGCGGGCGGGCTATCACTATCAGTACATGTACAATTCCCTGCAGTTGAACATGGGCCAAAACCACTTCAGCAACGTTGCCCAGCAGACCGGAATGGCCAGTACGGACTGGAGCTGGTCTGTCCTGATGACGGATTTTGACCTGGATGCCGATAAAGATGTATACGTCACTAACGGGTACCGCCGGTACGCCCTGGACAACGATCTGCAGCAACGCGTCTTCCAGGCAAAACAACAATACAACAACAAGGTGCCCCTGTCGGTCAAAACCGAGCTCTACAGGAGCATGCCTTCAGAGAAACTTCCCAACCTGCTCTTTGAAAACAAGGGCAGCCTGTCCTTTGAGGAAAAAGGGCAGAACTGGGGCCTTGGCGACCTGACCTTCAGCAATGGGGCGGCGATGGGCGACCTGGATAACGACGGGGACGCTGACCTGGTCGTAAACAATATGGATGATAATGCCTTTATCTACAAAAACCAGTCGGTGGAACAGGGCCGTGGAAACTTCCTGAAGGTCATGGCAGGTGGGACCACCTCCGAAGCATTTGCATCAGTCACGCTTTACCATGGGGACACCCGGCAATTCATCGAAACCCGGAGGGTTCGCGGATACCGGTCCTCCCATGAACCGGCCGCGCATTTCGGCCTGGGAAGCGCCACCCGTGCAGACAGCCTGATCGTGCGATGGCCGGATGGAAACGAATTGACACTCAAGGATGTGCCGGCCAACCAGATCCTCGAAATCTCCCCTTCAGAAGCAATACGTGCCACCGGGGATAAAATGGAAAAACCCCTCTTCGAGCCCGTAAGGGCCGTTGATGCCGGCATCACAGCAGTTCACAGGGAAAATCCCTACAATGATTTCGAAACCGAAATCCTCTTGCCTTACAAGCAATCCAATTTTGGTCCTTATAGCAGCAAAGGAGATGTGAACGGAGATGGCATGGCCGACGTGTATATGGGCGGGGCCTCCGGGCAACCCGGGACCCTGTTGCTCAAAAAACAGCGTGGTTTTGAGGCAGTTGCTATTGCCGACTTTGAAAAGGACCGGGCCTATGAGGACATGGAATCCGTTTTCTTCGACCTGGACTCAGACGGTGACCTGGACCTGTATGTGGTGAGCGGAGGCAATGAGTTTGAACAGGGTTCCTCCCTGTATCAGGACCGCGTGTACCGGAATGACGGAAAGGGAAATTTCAACAGGGCTGAGAATGTCCTGAACCCAGGACCAGCCTACAGCGGCAAAGCGGTGATTGCGATGGACTTCGATCAGGACGGGGATGCAGACCTGGTGGTGGGCAACCGGATCCTGGCACGGAACTACCCCCGTCATGCCCCTTCGGTACTGCTTGAAAACCGGGAGGGGGTACTTTTCGATGTCACTGCGGAAAAAGCACCTGCCCTGGCCGATTTTGGGATGGTCAACAGCCTTTTGGAAACCGATTATGACGGAGATGGGAGAAATGACCTGATCGCCCTTGGAGAATGGACCGGGGTCGGGTTTTTAAAGAACACGCCCGGGGGGTTTGTACTTCAGGATGCAGCAGCTTTGGGGGTTCCCATGAGCGGTTGGTGGTTTTCCGTTCACCAAACCGATGCCAACGGGGACGGGCATCCGGATTATGTGCTTGGGAATGCAGGGCACAA
>CBDUBB010000071.1:0-8949 GCA_965365265.1 uncultured Flavobacteriaceae bacterium | reverse complement strand
CTTCTACCCCTTGAGTTCCATAGAGCTCAATCTGGTGGATCGAAACCTCAACCTACCGCTCGGCAGCGTGCCTGAAACAGACGCAGGCCTGCAATCCAAGGTTTCCAGTCTTTTCAGGGGGCTTAACCCCAACTATTCCATGACCTTGCTGGACATGACCCCTGGCAAACCAATGCGGTATGCCGAACATCGGCCCTCCGCCCAGTATCAGCCTGGCAGCGTAGGAAAACTGGTGGTACTGGCGGCCTTTTTTACCGGGTTAAAGCACGTGTATCCGAATGATTTCAACAAACGGATTGAATTGCTCAGGACCAAGCAGATAACGGCCGGACAATGGGCTATCTCAGATCACCACACGGTACCGGTGTACAATATGGAATCCGAAGAGTTGGTTAAACGCAAGGTGCGCGCTACCGATGTCTTTTCCCTTTTCGAGTGGGTAGACCATATGGTCTCTGTAAGTAACAACGGAGCCGCCAGCGTGGTATGGCGCGAGGCCCTGCTGATGCATATCTTCAAAGACAAATATCCCTCCCTGACCTTTGAGGAAGCCGAAGAATACTTTAAAAGCAAGCCAAAATCAGAGCTCTCGGAATTTGCGATCAACACCGTAAACCAACCCCTGAGAGACCTGGGAATCACAGAAGACGAATGGCGCCTTGGTAAATTCTTTACCGGTGGGGCCGGAAGCTATATCCCCGGCCGGGGAGGCAGTATTGGAACCCCCATCGGCCTGATCAAATATGTGCTGGCACTGGAAGAGGGAAAAATTGTGGATCGTGAAAGCAGTCTTGAAATGAAGCGGCTCCTGTACCTCACGGACCGGCGTATTCGCTATGCCTATTCGCATAAACTGGACAGTGCCGCGGTGTATTTCAAATCGGGAAGCCTCTATAGCTGTGATCGGGAGAAGAACCCGGATTGTGGCGCCTATAGGGGAAACCGTTACAACTATATGAATTCGGTGGCCATTATCGAGCATCCGGACGGAACCCGGTATGCGGTCTGTCTGATGTCCAATGTGCTGCACAAGAATTCGGCCAATGACCACCTGGCACTTGCCGACAAGGTGGATGACCTGGTCCGGGATAATTAAGCAGGCCTTTTGAGGCTTTCAAGGACCTGGATTGCCTGCTTTCGGACGGTCTCAAAACGACTGTCGAGGAGCTTTTCTACCAGAGAGGCGTAAGAAGGTTCTTCCAGTTGACCAATCAGGTATAAGACTGCATGTTTTATTTTTATGTCGTGACGGCTTATCAAGGTTTCAAAACACTCCCTTTCTGTATAGGAAGGGAGTTTAAGTTTGCTCACCAGTTCCTCTGAATAAACAACTCCCTGGCTCGCCGCATCGATGATCGGGAGCAGCGTGTGCCGCAGGCGGGATTCCAGTATGTTGTCGATGAACTCGATGGCATTCGCCCGCTGGCTTTCATCTCCGGTAACGGCCAGTTGCAGGATGGGTTCCACTTCCTCTTCAAAATAGTGGATCCCCAACAGTTTAAAGATACGGTCCAAATGTCCGTCCACACGATGCTCCAGGATGGTGATCAACCCTTCACGGGCCTCGCGGATCCGCTGGGTTTGGGCGGATTTTGGATCTTTATCGTGCTCTGAAATTTGCGTATGGAGGAAGGACACCAGGTTCAGGTAGATCCGGGATTCCTCAAGGATTTTTCTGACGATCAGCTCACGGTCAATCTTCATTTCCGGGTTCTCAGCCCTGGTCTTTCTGAGGGCCTCGATCGCCTTGATGGAAACCGAATATTCCGCCTGGTCAATAAAGTCGACCAATACGTCAATAGCCTCGGGAGTCCCAAGCCGCTGCAGGATATCAGGTACAAAGAGTGCATCGTGAAAGGCTATTTCCTGGTCTTCGACCATGCGCTTAAGTCTGGCGGTCACCTCTGGTCCAAAAGCCCGCAAAGTCTCCCCAGCCTGCCTGCGCACCGACTTATTATGAAGCAGGCTGGTAATATAAGGGATAAATCGTACATCCCTGATTTGTGCCACTGCTTCCAGGGCGGCCTCCACCACCTCGTCATCTTCTGCCATCAGATATTTTGCCATAATCCTGTAATGGGATTTCAAATGCGTGTGCCCAATGGCTTTCAATACGGCGATCAGGTTGAATTTGCGTTTGGCATCCCAGGGGCCTTTCCCAGCCTTTTCAAGGAGCTCATCTACGCGAATACCCAAGTGCAGGACATCCTTCAATCGGGTGTCCGTATGCACTTCCCTTGCCACTGCTAAAAGGGTAAGGGCATGAATGTTCCCATGATTGCTGTGCGCCTCAAAATCCAGGATCTCTTCCCGGTGCAGGTCGTGGTCTTTATGGATCAGGTAGCGCAGCGCTCCGATCACCACCCCGTCCGAAGGGTCGTTGAGCATGCCCCTGACTTTTTGTCTCAGGTCAGCGGTTTTAAGATAATACAGGTTTTCGATGGCCAGGGATCGCACGTGCTCAGAAGGGTGGTCGAGCAGGCCGCGGATGGCATCAAAGTAGTATTCATTCGGTTCGCGCAGGATTTCCTCGAGCATGTAGAGGACCTGTGATTCCTTACCTGACTTCAGCACCCGTGCTACCGTCTCAAAGATGGTTCGATCGGAAGGATGCAAATGGTGTTTCTCGTGCTTTTTGGCTTTGGGGTGTTCAGTGACCAGTAATTGGCGGAATGAGTTCAGATAGGCGCGGTAAATTCGTGAAATGAGAAAAACCCAGACGAGAATTAGCCCGATATTGATATAGCTGATGTAGAGGCTTGGGATTTTCAGGCCATTGATCAAAAAGATCAGGATTGCCCCGGCCAGTCCTGTGGCTATGCTATCCACCACAATGTCGATAAAGGGCTTGGTGTGTTTGCGGACCTCTATGGGCACTGCAATGATCACCAGTTCCGAGGCTGCTTTGTTGAGGGATTGCTTGAAACTTCCGTCCGCAATTTTGATCAGCACCACTACCCATAGTTCCGGGATAACCAGCAGGAGGATGGACCCAATGAGGATTCCAAGCGGCAGGAACATCAGGGCTTTGCCTACCCCAAACCGCCGGAGGATGCTTTTCGACAGGAACAGCTGCAGCATCAGGGAAACCACGCTTAGGGTGGAAAACCAGAACCCGAAGAAGGCAGTGAGTTTTTCGGGATCCGTGATCTTTTCTGCGGCAAAATGACTGTACTGGTAATCCACGAGTTTGGCTACAATCACACTGATGCCGACGGTAAGGGTGACCAGGACCAACAACCTGTTTTTGCGTATCAAGGTCCAGGGTGAAACTGCTTTCTGGGCCTTTTTGGGCTTTTCGATCTTACTGGAATGCACATGGTGTTTCCACAGATATGCACTTATGGGAATACACAGCAGCAACAGCAGGGCGGCCAGCAGCAATAAGTCCTCCGAGGGGATGAACCTGGTCAGGATAGAGGTCAGATACCCCCCGAAAATGCCCCCGGCGATAGCTCCAGAGCCGATAAATCCGAAAAGACGTTTTGCCTCCCGCACGTTAAAGACAAGGTTGGCCAGAATCCAGAACTGGGAGGTGGTCAGCAGGCCATAGATGGCCACAAACAGATAGGGGGCATAGAGCCATCCCGAATTGTCCGGTTGGTAATTGAGGAGAAAACAAAACAGGCCGAAAAGGGCCGCGCAAAAAACAAGCGTCCCTATTATGATCCGGTTCAGCTGAAAGGCCCACAGAATTTTGTCGTAAACCAGGGAAAACAATACCGCGACAATTGCCGTAAGCAGATAGGCAGTGGGAAGGGCTTCTGAGGTGAGTTCTGAGAGGAAGAGGGAATTGATGGTGGGCTTGACGATCAGCAGGGTGGTGATCAGGATAAAAACATAGGCCTGCAGGAGTACGGCTTTGCGGATTTCAGACCTACGGATATCAAAAAATTTCTCAAAGAAAAAGGCAATCCCTTTCATAAACCGAATTAATTCTTTTTCCCCAGCGTCTTTTCCACGACAGAAACCAGGCTGCGAACCGTCTGCTCCCCTCTGGGATCTTCGGTCAGAGCCACCAGGATATACTTCCGATCATCATCCCATATGAGCACGGAATCTGAATGCCAGGATTTCCAGGACCCGGATTTCCGGTAAAGGGAGGCTCCCGGGGCAATTTGTTCCAGGCTGTGCACAAATTTGTGCCTGATCCCGGGATCCTTCATGATCTCCAGCATGTCTTTTGACCGCTCATAACTGACCAGCCTGCCGAAGGCAAGGCGATAGTAATACCGGCATACCTGATAGGCATTGGCTGCGTGGCTAAGGTTCTTCAGGGGTTCCCGGTTGGTCGTCCCCTTGTTTCGGGCGTAGCGCTTGCCAACCCAAAGTCCTCCTCCTTCAGCTTCCTTGTAAAACTGGTTTTCGGGGGCCCGCAGCACACGTTCGATTTTCTCATACCCCAGAATATCGATAATACGGGTGGTAGCCGAATTGTTCGAATACCGGATCATCTCGTTCATGTCTTTCCGAAGTGCTTCGGTTTCGGTCACCTCTCCTTTTTCGATAGCATCCTCTACCGCGAGTAAGACGGCAATTTTAGGCAAACTGGCCGCATACAGCATTTCTTTTCCGTTAATACTGGCATACTTGGGATTTCTCCAGTCGCTCAAATCCACGAGCCCCAGACAGAGCCTCCGATCCCCAATCAGACGGGCAAAAACCGGATCACGCAGCAGTTGCCGTCGCAGGTTGCGTTCAAGGGCCTGATCCCTGCAGGCCTCCAGAGGTTTAAAATGTTCGTCGGAAACCCTCAGCGGCAGATCGGGAAGGCTCTTCTGGCTGGTAGATCCGAAAAGGGCTATCGCATTTCCGGCCACTGGACCCCCGGGAAGAGGTGCTATTTCTCCATCCGAATGGTGCAATTGCTCCTGGGAAAGAAACAGGGAGAAAAAGACGGCAAGGAGTTTCCATTTCATAATAGAATTCGGTCAAGGGATTATTCGTGAGGAGCTGTCACCTAACGGCTAAAATACCATGGTCACAGTACCCCCCGGCCTTAGGAGTTGAAGATAACCCAAGTCGGGTAATCCGGCAAGCGCAGCAGCGCTTTTCCTTTTGTCAGCGATTATCCCCCATAACGATATCGCCCAAACCGCCGAGGATACTCCCCTCCCCTTTGTCCCTTCCACCCCCCTTGGGGGCTGCGGCCCAGACCCGTTCTGCCAGGCGGCTAAAGGGCAGGGATTGCACATAGACGATTCCGGGTCCTTTAAGGGTGGCGAAGAAGAGGCCTTCCCCTCCGAAGAGGGAATTACGGATACCTCCGATAAACTCAATGTCGTAATCCACGGTCTGCGTAAAGCCCACCAGACAACCGGTATCTACCCGGAGCACTTCCCCGGGGGCCAGTTCCTTCCTTGCCATGGTGCCTCCGGCATGGACGAAGGCCATACCGTCCCCTTCGAGCTTTTGCATGATAAACCCCTCTCCTCCGAAGAAACCCCGCCCGAGACGCTTGGAGAACTCAATACCCACAGACACTCCTTTGGCGGCGCATAGGAAGGCGTCCTTCTGGCAGATAAACCTGCCCCCTTTCTCAGAAAGGTCAATAGGCATGATCTTTCCCGGATAGGGGGACGCAAAACTCACCGCTCTTTTTGCCTGACCGGTATTGTAGAAGACCGTCATAAAAAGGCTCTCCCCAGTCAAAATCCGTTTCCCTGCAGATAAAACCTTGTCCAGGATCCCTCCCTGCTTTTCCTTATGGGACCCATCCCCGAAAATGGTTTCCATTTTGATGTCTGGCTCGGACATCATAAAGCCACCGGCTTCCGCCACTACGGCCTCACCTGGGTCCAGCTCTATGGAGACGTACTGCATTTCCTCTCCAAATATTTCGTAGTCGATTTCGTGTGCGTTCATGATTGCTGAAATTTAAGTAAAAACGTTTCGGGGCTTCTGGCGAATGGTTTTAAAGTGCCTGCAGGGGCCCCACCCCCCCCTACCAAAATGTAGGAATTCAGAATGCAACCCCCTTGCGCACCCTTCATATCACTTCAAAAAAGAAGCCCTATTAAAGGTTCCCCGAAGGAACCTAGGTCACATCCTTAACCTTTAAGGTCCATTCGAAGTGGAATTCACTAACCACCTCCCCATTCTCATTCGTCCCAACGGACCTCATCCAGACCGTATGCCCTTCCCCGCTATCGAGAGCCCGGTCCAGGGCCTCTTTCAGCTGCGGACCATCCTCACAACGGAAGGAAATCCGTCCCCTGGCTTTTTTCTGAAAATTTGCCTTGTTGTTCACCACGAGCATGGAAACCGGTCTCCCGCTTTTCTGGATTTCTTGCATCACAAGGGCGCCGGTTGCCAGCTCTGCCGCCATCCCCTGCACCGCCCAAAACATGGATTTAAAGGGATTTTGGTTCACCCAACGGTGACGCACAGAAGCAATGGCATGATTTTCTTCCAGCTCGGTGAGGCGTACCCCACACCACCAGGCCGAAGGGAGTTTAAAGAATAGAAAAGAGTTGAATTTGCCTGTATTTTGGGACATAAGGGCGTCTTGTACCCCTTAAAGATATTGAAATCCCTCTGGTTACAAATGTTAATTTTATGTTAATATATGGTACTATGTTTTGCATAATACCTTCTTTCGGATATATATTTGCATAAGAAACAACTATGCCATGACAGAAACAATCAGCAAACACGAGCGAAACCTGTCCGCTGTGATACACGGTTCCACCCTGGGCCGGTTCTTTGTTCCTTTTGGTCAATTCATTCTCCCGCTGGTCTTTTGGCTGCCCAACAGGAAGCAATCCGCCTTTGTGGATTACCACGGCAAACAGGCCCTGAATTTTCAGATCAGCCTGACGCTGTACGCCTTGATCATAGGCATGGTCTCTGTTCCTTTCTTTCTCGGGTTCCTGCCCAACCTTTTCGAGGGTGGGGTTTTCGAATGGGGAAGCTGGGACCGGTCCTGGCCCTTCCGCCTGGATTTCCCGGGAACTTGGCGGGACACTCCGCATCTCTGGTGGCCCCTGGGTCTTACCGGCCTCCTTGAACTGGGCATTTTCATCGTAAATATTGTATATACCATCCTGGCCACCCTGCGGACCCATGAAGGGGAATATTTCAAATATCCACTCACCATAAAATTCATCCGATGAAAAACCAGGCCAACTACGTATGGATCCTTTTCCTGGTCCTGGGTACAGCGGGTATGACCGCGCAGGTACCCGAGGATTCCGACTTGTATCGCACGGTGCTCGCCCTGGACGATTCCTATTTCACGGCCTATAACGACTGTGATATGGAGACCCAGGCCAAACTGCTGAGCGACAACCTGGAGTTTTACCACGATCAGGGCGGTCTGAGCACGTCAAAAGAAGAAATCCTTAAAAGCATCGAAGCGAATATTTGCGGCAAGGTCAGCAGGGAACTGGTTGAAGGAAGCGTGGAAGTACACGAAATAAAGGGTTTTGGAGCCGTTGAAATCGGCTTTCACAAATTCTACAACAACCAGGAACCCGATGCGGAGTCCAAACCAAGCAGGTTCATCACCCTGTGGAAGCAGGAAAACGAGTCCTGGAAAATGCACCGCATCGTCAGTTTACATTAAAGCTATAAGAACGTTTATTCATCAATCCATCAACAATCATGAACCCTCAAAAAACGAACAGTTAACCCAGGCCCCTGCCCCCATCGGCAGGGGATCTAAGAAGCCATAATTATGAACATAGAAAATACAAAAGCACAGATGCGCAAAGGGGTCCTGGAGTACTGCATTCTTTCCATCCTCAGTGGGGATGACAAGTATGCCTCCGAAATTCTGGAAACCCTCAAGGACGCTAAAATGCTGGTCGTTGAGGGTACTATTTACCCTTTGCTAACCCGGCTGAAAAATGCGGGACTACTCAGCTACCGCTGGGAAGAATCCAGCTCCGGGCCACCCAGGAAATACTACGGCCTCACAGAGACCGGCAAGGTATTCCTTAAAGAACTCAACACCACCTGGGACGAGCTCCGCACGGCGGTTAACGTGGTAACCAACGCTAAAAAGAAGTAAAATGAACAAGACTGTAAATATAAATCTGGCCAATATGCTTTTTCATATCGATGAGAATGCATATCAGAAACTGTTGCGCTATCTGGAGGCCGTCAAACGATCCTTTGCGGGAACGAAAGGGAGCGACGAAATCATCGCCGATATCGAAGCGCGAATCGCAGAGCTATTCTTCGAGAAAATGGAAAACGAGCGGCAGGTCATCACCATGAAGGAAGTGGATGAGGTCATTACCATCATGGGCCAGCCGGAGGACTACCATATCGATGAGGAAATCTTTGAGGGCGGCCCGGCTACCGGCACTGCAGGGCCGCGTCAGCGGGTAAAGAAACTCTACCGGGACATCGACCGCAAATACATAGGCGGGGTTTGTGCGGGGCTGGAGCATTACCTGGGGCTGGACGCCCTTTGGATCCGGCTTATCTTTTTATTCCTGGCGATCTTCGCCGGTGGTTTCGGGTTTATCGCCTACATCATCCTTTGGATCCTGGTGCCTGAAGCTGCCTCCACCGCTCAAAAGCTCGATATGACGGGGGAGCCCGTGAATATCAGCAATATAGAGCGCAAGGTAAAGGAAGGCTTTGACGAGGTTGCAGACAAGGTACGCAGTGTCGATTACGAAAAGGTAGGTGATCAGGTGAAAAAGGGAGGGAAAACATTTTTTGACACCCTGGGAGATGTCATCATGTTCCTCTTTAAAATCATCGGAAAATTTATCGGAATCCTATTGATCATCATAGGAGCTGCCACCCTTATAGCCCTGTTCATCGCACTGTTCACCGTCGGGATTATTGACGTGGTGCATATTCCAGGGGTAGACCTGATCGGTATGGTCAACTCCACCGATGCTCCGGTCTGGTTGGTCTCCGTGCTGATATTCTTTGCCCTGGGAATCCCTTTCTTCTTCCTGATGTACCTGGGACTTAGGATACTGGTTA
>CBDUBB010000070.1:0-8991 GCA_965365265.1 uncultured Flavobacteriaceae bacterium | reverse complement strand
CATTCACAACCTGAAGGGCTTTTGTCATTTCAAGCTCAAGCAGCATGAGCAGGCCATCGAATGTTTTAAAAGAGTGATCGAGCTCGATCCTTCTTCAGCCATTGATTATGCGAATATTGCCTCAAATTACAGGGATATGGGGCAAAAGGAAAAGGCCATACAATATTATGAAATGTCACTGGCCATGGATCCTTCAATAGGATTTGCAAGAGAAAATCTTTTGAAGCTGGGCCAAAACGGCCGATTCCGGCACGTGGGAATCACCGTCGCCATCGGGTTTAGGGATCCATGCCAGGGGAACCTGATACCGGTCGGGCAATCCGTCATTATATGCGCATTCCAGCAAGGCGATCCCGCAGGATAGACCTTTAAGGGGATATGGGATCCAGTGCAGCATAGTGACCCCCTGAAGGGTACGGTTTTTTCCGAAAAACCAGTCTGAATCCATTAAGTATTGAGGGAATAATTCGTTTTCCAGGAGTTTTCGCACCTTCCTCGACTGCAGCTCTTCCCAGTTTTTTAACTGAAGGGTGGGGAGGGGGTTCTCCTGATCTCGTTGCTGCTCCCGTTCCATGGAAAACCAGTAGTATCCATACGGGCCCAGGCTGAATAAATAGGGGGTTTCCCCTATCTCCGGGAAGGCATTCCGGCTGAATACCTCCACCGGGTGGTACCCTGCGTATTCAGACAAATCGATTTCCGCTGCCTGTGCAAACCTGGACAGGTTCCCCAGCACCAGGATCTCCTCGGCTCCGTAGCTGCGTATAAACGCGATCACCTTGGCATTGGCCGGGGAGAGGAACCGGATATTGCCCCGCCCGAATGCCCTGAACTTTTTCCTCATGGCGATGATTCGCTTCATCCACCAAAGCAGGGAGGATCCATTCATTTGCTGGGCTTCCACATTGACGGATTCAAAGGTGTATTCCGGGTCAATGATGACAGGCAGGTAGAGTTTATGCGGATTGGCAGTGGAAAAGCCGGCATTCCGGTCGGCGGTCCATTGCATGGGGGTTCGGACCCCGTCCCGGTCCCCGAGGTAGAAATTGTCTCCCATGCCGATCTCGTCCCCGTAGTAGATAACCGGAGTACCCGGGAGGGAAAACAACAGCACGTTCATCAATTCAATCTTATTCCGGTTGTTCTCCAGAAGGGGGGCAAGCCGGTGGCGAATCCCGACATTGATACGCGCCTGAGGATCCTTGGTATAGACCTTATACATATAATCCCGTTCCTCGTCGGTGACCATCTCCAGGGTTAGCTCATCGTGGTTTCTGAGGAAAATTGCCCACTGGCAGGATTCGGGAATCTCCGGGGTCTGGTCAATGATATCCATGATGGGGTAGCGGTCTTCCATCTTGAGGGCCATGAACATGCGGGGCATAATGGGGAAATGGTAATTCATATGGCATTCGTCCCCGTCCCCGAAATAGGACACCGAATCCTCCGGCCACATATTGGCTTCGGCCAGGAACAGTTTGTTTTCGTAGTTCTTATCGATATGGGCCCTTAGTTTCTTCAGGTATACATGGGTCTCCGGTAGGTTTTCACAATTGGTGCCCTCCCGCTCAAACAGGTAGGGAATGGCATCCAGGCGAAAGCCGTCCACCCCTATTTTACACCAGTAATCCATGATCCGGATCACCTCCTGCTGCACTTTGGGATTGTCAAAATTCAGGTCTGGCTGGTGGGAAAAGAACCGGTGCCAGTAATATGCATTGGCTTCGGAGTCCCAGGACCAGTTGGAGGGCTCGGTATCGGTGAAGATGATCCGCACATCCTTGTACTTGTTAGGGTCATCGCTCCACACATAATAGTCCCTGTATTCGGATCCCGGGGGGGCTTTCCGGGCCCTCTGAAACCAGGGATGCTGATCTGAAGTATGGTTGATGACCAGCTCGGTGATGACTTTCAATCCGCGCTTGTGAGCTTCTTTGATGAAGCGCTTCAAATCCCGGAGTTGCCCATAGGAGGGGTTAATGCTGTAGTAATCCGATATATCGTATCCATCATCCCTCTGGGGAGAGGGATAGAAGGGGAGGAGCCAGATTGCCGTAACACCGAGGTCTTCCAGATAGTCCAGCTTTTGGATCAGGCCCTTGAAGTCCCCGATACCATCCCCGTTGCTGTCGAAAAAGGCTTTAATATGAAGTTCGTAGATAATAGCGTCCTTATACCAGTACTTTGGGTTATCTAATTCAGGAGTCTTATTCACAGGAAGTTGCTATTTAATATTTAACTCCCGGGTGCTCCGGGATATTTCTGAGTCCAAGAAGATACAAATAGAATCCCAGATGTAAAAAAACCACGGACCGCAAGCCCGGGGTTACATGCACCGGGGCATCCTCAGTTTTTAAATAATAGTATCTTGCCTCAAATTTACCAGCCGGCCATGCCAGTTTCAGAAACCCCGCTATACCTCTTATTCGTGTTATCGGCAGTATTATTCCTGTCGGACTGGATTTGCCGGAAACCATTTTTCAAAACCTTCGGGATCGCCCTGATGGTAATTGTCCTTGGGGCGGTCCTGGCCAACACCGGTGTGCTGCCCACTCGTTCTAACCCCACGTATGACGCGATCTTTACCTATATTGCCCCGGCTTCCCTTTTTCTGTTATTGCTGGATGTAAACCTCGTACAACTAAAAAAGACCGGGTTTCCCATATTGATCCTCTTCCTGCTGGGTACCCTGGGCACCGTTGTGGGCGTCCTGATCGCCACTCTGGTCATCTCGGACGGGCCGCTCTTTGAGGGGATGTACCAGGCGCTTGCAGGGATGTTGGCAGGCACCTACACTGGGGGCAGTATCAACTTCAATGCAGTGGCCCTGCACTACCGGGTAATGGACCAGGGACTCGTATACACCAGTGCTGTCGCCGTGGACAATGTGCTTACCACCCTTTGGTTTTTTGTCACCATTGCTGCGCCTGTAGTCCTTGGAAAGATGCTGCCGGTACGGAAAAAGCTTTCCGATACCAAGGATTTGGCAGGCCCGCACCCAAAAGTGGAAGATGAAGCTGCCAACCTGAGCATCCGCTCCCTTTCCCTCTGGATCGGGCTCAGCGGGTTGGCCCTGCTGCTGACCGACTGGATCACTGAATTGCTCCTTCAGGCCGGGTGGGAGGTGCCTTCTATGATCGTACTCACGACCCTTGCCATTCTCCTTGCACAGATCCCTTTACTTCACCGGCAGAAAGGAAATATGTTTCTGGGCAGCTGGGGGATTTACCTGTTCCTAGCAGTGGTGGGGGCCTATTGTGATTTCCAGGCGCTTGGAGCTGCCGGAAAGCTCTCCCTGCTTCTGCTGGGTTTCGTGATTATAACGGTCCTGAGTCACGGTGTTCTGCTGTTTCTGGGCACCTATTTGCTCCGATACGACTGGGAGATGGCAGCCATTGCCTCCCAGGCCAATATTGGAGGGGGGACCACGGCCATGGCCCTGGCAAAGAATTTCGGCCGCAATGAGCTCATCCTGCCAGCCATCCTCATCGGTTCTTTGGGGAATGCGCTCGGGACATATATCGGGTTCCTGGTCGCAGGGTTTTTATGACCCGTGGGCCTGCTTTTCTGTTCCGTATTGACGTGAAATAACCTAATATTGCGGTATGCAAAACCGCTCACAGCTGCCATTGATCATTGCGGCATTTTTTGCCATTTATGTGATCTGGGGCTCCACCTATCTGCTCAACAAGATGGCGGTGGCCCAGCTGTCTCCGTTCATGCTGGCAGGGGTCCGCTTTGTGGTGGCCGGCTTGCTTATCTTCGCTATAGCGCTCCTGATGGGAAAAAGCATCCGGATCAGCCGGAGGCAATTCTTGAATACCGTCCTGGCCGGGTTTCTCTTCCTGAGCTTTGGGAATGGGATGGTGGTGTGGGCCCTGAAATACGTGGATAGTAATTTCGCTGCCCTTGAGATTTCTGCACAGCCCCTGGTGATCCTGCTCATGATGTGGATCCTCCAGGGCAAGAAGATCCAGCCCATGTCGCTGGTAGGAGTCGGGCTCGGGATCATTGGGATCTACCTTTTGATCAACCAGGATGCTGTAGTCACTCATGAATATGCCCCGGCCGGAATCGGCATGATCTTCGCGGCCATGCTGGCATGGGCCTACGGAAGCCTTTTTGTGGGCAAGGCCGACCTGCCCCCCAATTACTTTGTCAATACCGGGTATCAGATGCTGAGCGGGGGCGTACTGCTCTGGGGCATGAGTGCTGCCGTCGGGGAACCATGGGTGCCCCTGAACGCCTGGGAGCCAGGCACATTCTGGGCCATGGGGCTGTTGATCCTATTCGGAAGCATAGTGGCCTTTACCTCCTTCAATTACCTCCTCAAGGTGGTCTCCCCGGAAAAGGTAGCCACGAACACCTATGTTAACCCCATAGTGGCCATGTTCCTCGGGTGGTATTTCCTGCAGGAGCCCATTCCCCTCCAGTCCATGCTGGCTGCCGGTATCCTGCTTACAGGCGTGTACTTTATCAACACCCGTAAAAAAACGGTGGGCCTGAGACGCTTCAAGCGCTAGGCATCGGTGTGGATCTTGAGACGTTAATTGAGCAGGTCGAAGCGGTGGGTGTATTTGATCGTGAAGACCTGGTTGTTCAACCCGTCTATCAGATCATAATCCTTCACCACATTGACGACCACAAAAAGGCCCGTATTCGCATTTTGGAGCCATGCAAACCGAACATTAGCTGAGGTGATATTTGAAATGTTGTTTCGCTGGATCAGGCTCTGAATATAGATCCGGGGGGTAAAGGAATACGACAGGCGCAACCCCCCGACCAGGGCATCCACATTCCCGTTGCCGAGCCTGAGGGCATTCTGGGAAAAGGTAAGGGAGGATACGAACTTATCCCCGATGCGCCACTGAGCCGTACCGCTGTTGCTAATCCGCTTACCATCGAAATACCCTCCTATGAAGGTGCGGGTACTCAGGGAAAAGGCGTTATTTGGATTGGTGATGACCACCAGTTGGAGTTCTTCGTTGCTATAATACCCGACAGGGATGGTGACGTCTGATATGGAAAAGGGTTCCAGGACGCCTTCCGCGGTGAAGTTAATCCCGGTATGCACTTCAAACCCGCTATTGAACTCCCAGTGGTTGTCGATGTGAAGGAAGCTGGTAACGACATCGTTGTCAAAATTCCAGTACCCCCGGTAGGATATGTGGGGCCTGATTTCCAGTAACTGTCCGGCGTCTTTAAGGCGGTGTGCCTTCAGCACCAGGAATTCAGGTTTCTTGAATGCAGTGCGCTGAAGGAAACCAACTTCCGGGTTAAACCCTTCTCCCACCTGGGTATACCCGGCCCTGAGGTCCCAGCCATTCCAGTTGTAATTGCCAAGCAACTTGAAGGCAAGGTCGTTTTCTTCGATCCCCGGGGTATTGCTTTTGGCGATAAACCCACTGACCTCTGCCTGGTTCCCAATGCCCCATTTGCCGTCCACTGCGTACACCTGGTTGTTGTCGTCATCAAGCCCACCCAGGCCAGTACGACTGATAAAAACGCCCCCCAGGGAAGACCGCGTTCCCGGAAAGTTATGATTGACCCTGGCTACGGAATAGTTATTTTCCACAATACCTTCTTCCTCTATCTTATCCGTAAACATGGTCAGCAACCCCACATTGGTCTGGCCGATCTTACCGGACAAACGGGCGCCCCCGATTATAGGGACCACGCTGCCATCCTCCGAAATTCCGATCCGTCGGCTGAAGAACAGGTCCACCTCTCCGGGGCTTCCCACGGTGAACTGACCTGCATTTTCAAGAAAAAACGCCCGCTTTTCAGGGAAAAAGAGGTTGAAACGGTCCAGGTTGACCTGCTGGTCGTCTACCTCCACCTGTGCAAAATCCGTATTGTAGGTCAGGTCCAGGGTAAGGCTAGGGGTGACGCTGTATTTAATGTCGGCCCCGGCTTCAAAACGGGTGTCCGTGGTTGCCGGCGAGGTCGATTTATCGTTTACCACCTCCCCGAGCACATAGGGGATAAGCTTCAGGTTGCCGGGATTCGAGAGGTTGAGACCGGTTAGTTTGCCCGCCAGGGAAAGTCTTTTCATATCAAACCCGAGTGGGAGGGAGGTCCAGTAGGCTATCTCCGAATTCTTGCTGATATTCCTCCGGAAGTTGAGCCCCCAGGTTTTATCCTTCCCGGGTGCAAACCTCAAAGATCTGAAGGGTATGGCAAACTCCGCACTCCAGCCATAATCCCCCAGTTCTGTCCGGACGGCCCAGGTCGCATCCCAGTTCAGGTTGGTACCGCCGATCACGCCTCCCTGCTGCCGATTGGCGTTGAAGTTCCCCTTGCCCTCATTGTCGATCTGGGCGTCGTATTCCATGCCCTGTGCATTCGTGCCAAACAGGAATCCATTCTGCTGGTCGTTGTAGGTATCTATTATAAAGAGGAAGCTGTCTTCATCACTCAGGTCTGCATCCCTGCGGGAATCAGAAACCACAATCCCTGCGGCATCGGTGTCATAGCAAACCACGCCCACATAAAAGGTGTTCGCCGTGTAGGCAATCCGGACCTCAGTCCGTTCTGAAACAGGCTTTCCGTATTGGGGGCGGAGCTGGATGAGATCTTTAATGGCAGGGACCTGTTGCCATACCGGGTCATCCAGAACGTTACCGTCGAATGAAGGCCCCTGTACCAGTTCCGTGGCCTGATGGAACGGCCGGTTCGGGACCCGGTCCTTGCGGGGAGGTTCCTGTGCCACAAGATCGGCAGGCCAGAAACAGACGGCGCATACGAGGAGCAGGGCAGTGCGAATACCCATAAGCAGTTGGTTGGTTATGGAATAAATATAGGTCAAAAAATGGTCCGGTTCAGCCTTCTTGGTTTTATCTGGTCAATCTTGCAAACGGGATGTACGGAATTGTGCGCCCCGTGCTCTTCAATTTTTAGTATCTTTTCAACCTAGATTTAACCTGTGAAAACCCTGGTAGGTATTTTGTTTTTTTCCCTGGGAACCCAAATGATCCTTGGGCAGGGAAACTATAGGGAACTTCGAAACAATATGGTGGACGAACAGCTGGCAGGCAGGGACATCTTCCAGGCCAAAGTGCTTAATGCCATGCGCGAAGTACCCAGGCATGTATTTGTTCCGGATGACTACCGGCCCTGGGCCTACAGCGATCAGGCATTGCCGATCGGGGAGGGGCAGACCATTTCACAGCCCTATATAGTCGCTTATATGACCCAGTCCCTGAGGCTTCAGCCCGAGGACAGGGTCCTTGAAATCGGGACGGGTTCCGGATACCAGGCCGCCATACTGTCCCTTCTGAGCCGTCAGGTTTATACCATTGAAATTGTGGAGTCCCTTGGGCTCGCCGCCCGGGAGCGCCTTAAAAGCCTCGGTTATGACAATATTGCGGTGCATGTGGGGGACGGCTATAACGGATGGCCTTCCCAGGCACCGTTTGACGCCATCATGGTCACGGCAGGAGCAGAACAGCTCCCGCAGCCGCTTATGGACCAGCTGGCCGAGGGGGGGCGTATGATCATTCCCATTGGCCCCCACGGCGGGGTGCGCCAGCTTACCCTGGTAACAAAAAAGAAGGGAAAGTACAAATTTGAAAAATTAATGCCGGTGCGTTTTGTGCCCTTTGTCCGGAAGTCAAGACCCCAGGACCGTTAAAATAACACATATGGCGCCTGGCAGGTGAATGGCCGAGAAAACACTTCATTTATTCGTCTGCCCGCTTTCAAGCCCGTACCTTTGCAGCAGAATTGAAAATTAAACAGAACAAGTACAGTATTATGAGTAAAGTAAAAGAAAACGATACGGTCCGCGTACATTATACCGGAAAGCTGGTGACCGGGGAAGTATTCGACAGTTCCCTGGAGCGCGAGCCGCTGGAAGTGACGCTGGGAGAAGGCAGTTTGATCCCCGGTTTTGAAAAGGGACTCATCGATATGGCTGTGGAAGAGAAGAAAACCATTACCATTCCCAAAGAAGAGGCCTATGGAGAAATCCGCAAGGAGTTGTTCCAGGAACTCGGAAAGGAGCAGTTGCCTGCCGAGATCACCCCGGAAGTGGGGATGGGCCTGGTAGCCAGGGGAGAAGATGGCAGGGAGCGCCAGCTGCGCGTGGCGGAAGTTCGCGATACCACTATTGTGATCGACGCAAACCACCCGCTTGCCGGGCAGGATCTTATTTTTGACCTCGAACTGGTGGAGATCAAGTAGGTTCCACCCCCGTTTAGAATAAATGAACCGTCCGGTAACCGGGCGGTTTTTGTTTTTGGCACCCCGGGGGAACCCAAAAACCCCTTTGCCAAAACAGGGGCTGTCTGTGTGGTGGAAGATTTAACTTCAATTTAAAAAATTCGTGTTTTTTAAGAAGTTACTTTGTTCTTTATTCTGTACAAAAAATAGAACAGCGTCATGAACAGGGTGATAGAGGTATTGTTGTGTTTTTCCCTCCTTCTTTGGAGCCCCGGCTTGTTTTCCCAGGTAACCACCTCAGTCTTTGGAAAGGTAGTAAACGAGCAGGGGGAACCACTTTTGGGAGCTTCCGTATATCTGGAGGGGACTCAGTTGGGTGCGCAGACCGATTTTGACGGGAATTATGAAATATCCGGGGTTACTCCCGGCTCTTATAACCTTATAGCCAGTTATCTCGGATACAAGTCCCAGACCAAATACAACATCATTGTACGTTCAAGGGGGACACTGGCTTACAATTTCGTGCTTAATGAGGACTCGGAGCAACTGCAGGAGGTGGTAGTATCCAACACAAACCAGATAACGCGGCCAAGGGAAACCCCTTTGTCTACCCAGACCCTTTCGGCCGTGGAAATCGCTACCTATCCGGGAAGCAACAATGACGTGGTACAGGTGGCCCAGACGCTACCCGGGGTATCTCCTTCGATCGGAGGGTTTCGCAACGATCTTATAATCCGGGGTGGGGCACCCAATGAAACGGTATATTATCTGGATGGCATGGAGATTCCAAATGTAAATAGATCGGAAGAGCGTCGTGTAGGGAAAGAG
>CBDUBB010000069.1:0-9049 GCA_965365265.1 uncultured Flavobacteriaceae bacterium | reverse complement strand
ACGCCGTGGAATACCTGAAAAACCACCCTGAAATCCCCCATGGGGAAATCCGGATTGGCTTCACCCCGGATGAGGAGATCGGCCGGGGGGCGCATCATTTTGATTTAGAGGCCTTTCGGGCGGATTGGGCCTATACCGTTGATGGCAGCCAGATCGGAGAACTGGAATATGAAAACTTCAATGCAGCCAAAGCCGAGATCCTGGTAAGGGGAAAAAGTGTTCACCCGGGCTACGCCAAGGACAAAATGATCAATGCCATCACCGTGTTGCAGGAAATCCTCACCGGGCTGCCCGGGGATGAGGTCCCCGAAAAGACAAGCGGACGGGAAGGCTTTTTCCACCTGCACCATATAGAGGGTAAGATCGAGGAAGCCAGGGCCCGTTTGATCATCCGGGATCACAACAGGGAAGAATTTGAACACCGGAAATCGCGGTTGAAAAAACTGGTGGAATCCGCCCAAAGCAAGTACCAGACCCCCATTGGGCTCACCATGGAGGACCAGTACTACAATATGAAGGAAAAAATAATGCCTGTTTTCCCTATCGTGGCGGTAGCTGAGGAAGCCATGGCGGCTGTCGGGGTAACGCCAATTATCAAACCCATCCGCGGGGGTACGGACGGCTCCCAATTGAGCTATATGGGACTGCCATGTCCCAATATATTTGCTGGGGGGCACAACTTCCACGGCAAATACGAATACATTCCCCTGGAGAGCATGCAAAAGGCCGTGAAAGTGATTGTAAAGATCTGTGAACTCACTGCTCAAAAGCCGTATGACTGGTGGCAGAAGAAGGATCAGGTTTAGGAGTAATAATGAAGAGTATATCAGCTATTGAATGCCGGCCGTGCAAAACTTTTTTAAAAAGAATTGCAAAAATGCTCAACCCGCCTTACTTTGAACCTCAAATGCTTAATACACACTTCAATGAAAACGGTCTTCTATCTTCCATTAGCCTTCCTTTTCCTTATTTCCTTTAATGCCTGTAAAGACCAGGAGAAAAAACCGGATGCAAACCAGGCAGAAGAAGCCGCCGGGGAGGCTACCACCCCAGAAGCTGAAATGGAAGCCATGAGTTTTGAGAAGACCCTGAACCTTCAGGACATCACTTTTACAGTTCAAACCCAGGGGGAGGGTTCTATTCGCAAGCTCACTGTACAGACGCAGGGACTTGAGTTGGGTGATGATCCCTTTGAACTTGAAATCGACGGTGCTGTCACCAATGCAGAAGTGGAGGACCTGAATTCGGACGGATACCCCGAACTCCTCATATATACTACTTCGGCTGGCAGTGGCAGCTATGGAAATGTCATCGCTTTTTCCGTGCTGAGCGGCCGGTCCATGGTTCCGGTCGTATTTCCGGATATTGCAGATTCCCCGGAAGCCAGCCAGGGCTATATGGGGCATGATGAATTCGCCGTAGTGGAAACCACCCTTTCACGCAGGTTCCCTGTCTATAAGGAAGGGGATTCGAATAGCAACCCCACCGGGGGTACCCGTCAGATCGCCTACAAAATGGAGGCAGGAGAAAATGCTCCCATGTTCAGGATACAGCAAATCACGGATTACTAGAACTTGTCTTTATTGGGGAGGTAATGGTGCCATTTCAGGGAATGGCTACCGTATCAATCCAGCTTCCAGCCATTATAATACCGAATGCGTGATAGCGCGTTGGCCTCCGGGTCCGTAAAAGTCCCTTTTTCCTGATCCCAAAGGACCTTATCACCTTTCTTAAAGGCTACATTCCCCATATGGCAGACCCGGGCGGCGTGGTAGCCTACTTCCATTGGTGCGCGAAGGATGGAGGCATCCCGGGTTCGCACCGCCTGAATAAAATTCTCCGTATGCCTGCCCAGCCCGGTATTTGAAGAGGGCTGTAAGGGCATTGCTTCCATTTTGGGCTGATCCCTGAGCATCCGCCAGCTTTCGTGTTCCACCTCGGGGATGACCTCCCAGCCGCCGCGATCGAGCACCAGGGTCCCATTGTTCCCAATAAACGCAACCCCGTGATTGCGACCGTAATTCCCCCCGTCGATACCCGTGGCGTGTTCCCACAGGAGGGTAAAATCATCGAATTCGTATACAGCCTGGAGCGTATCCGGAGTTTCTGAGGCGTCGTCAGGGTACGCAAATTTGCCTCCGGTCGCCATCACAGACCTGGGTTCCGTTGCTTTCATCCCGTAAAGGGCGTAATCCACAAGGTGGACGCCCCAGTCCGTCATCAGGCCCCCGGCGTATTCCCAGAACCACCGAAAGTTAAAGTGAAAACGGTTTTGGTTGAAGGGCCTCTGCACGGCGGGGCCCAGCCACATAGTATAATCCACCCCCTCAGGTGCCGGGCTGTCCGGAACCACAGGTATGGGCTGCATCCATCCCTGATAGGCCCAGGCCTTTACCATGCGGATATTGCCGAGAGCCCCGGAGTGAACGTAGGAGATTGCGGCTTCAAAATGAGGCTCACTCCGCTGCCATTGCCCGATCTGCACCATCCGGTCACTTTCCCGGACAGCCTTCAGCATATAGTCTGCCTCTGGAATCGAATTCGCAACCGGCTTCTCACAATAGACGTCCTTACCGGCCTGCAGGGCATGTACCAGCTGCAGGCAGTGCCAGTGATCCGGTGTTCCGATAATCACCACATCGATATCCTTCTGTTCCAGTAGGTTCCGGTAATCCCTATAACGGGCCGGTTTGTTCCGACCAGCCTCCACAATCTCCGCTTCCCTGCGGTCAAGAACGCGGGCATCCACATCGCAGAGGGCGGCCACCTCTATATTGGGCTGGGTCATAAAGACAGAAAGGTTCGTGAACCCCATACCATTGCAGCCGATCAAACCAACGCGTATCCGGTCATTGGCCCCTAAAATACCGTGAGGATTGGCCCATAGGGCGGGTGGAACGAAGAAGGCGGCTGAACCTCCGAGCAGCGTGTTTTTCAAAAATTTTCTCCGACGATTCATTGGGTTGGTTTTAAGGAAGGTTTAAAATACGGATTTTTAGCCGTACCTGATAAAAAGGATTCATCATAGCTTTCCATCCAGATACTGAATAACAGGGCAGAACGATCCTCCGCGAATTGTCAGGGCAGGCCCGGTCAATTTCTGACTTTGGAGCCAAAAGTTAGACAATTTGAAATAATTGGGTTACCTTAAAACCTTGTATAACTGACAAAACCACTATTATGGAAACCAAAAAATTACCTGCCTGGCTGGCAGTACTTTGCTTTACAGTGTTTTTAACAGGCCTTTACGGGCAGGAAGAACATATCATTACCTTGCAGGTGAACACGGCGGAAATTCAGAATCCCAATGTCAATGACTTTTGCAGTTTTGTGGGTCAGGAACCTGGCGTAAGTAACGAAGACTTCACCATCGTCGCCCGGGTGGGAGACGTGGTTATCTGGAGGGGTGTTTCAACCTCTTCCCCGGACGATGTCGTTGAGATACGCGCCATCAACCATCAGGGAGACCAGGGTGGCCGTGAAATTTTTGGCGCAAACCAGCTCAGCGGGGAAAACGGGCAGGTAATAGGCACCATTCTCAATACCACGGAAGAGGGAGCTGACTATAAGTACATGCTGCAATTCTGGGTGTATAACAACGGGACCAGGAGAGGCGGTACGTTCAATATCGATCCCAGGATCAGGGTAATCGGACAATAACCAAAGCAGACTATCTTCAGGGCTATTTATGAGGGACTTCAAGGCCATAAACAATTTAATCTTTAAGACTTTCTCCTATGTGGTTTTGACGGGTTTCCTGCTGGGCAGCCCAGTCGGATATGGTCAATCCCTTAGCAAACTGGACAGTTTGGAGCAGGTCTATCTAAAAGGGGCCTTCAGCCCAGAAGACAGCCTTAATATCCTGCACGACCTTGCTGCCGGATATGAAGACCCTCAAAAGATATTGCAGTACAGCGATGCGTTGATTGATGTAGCTCAAAGGCGGGATTCCGTTCGAAGACTCTATCAGGGATACATTCAAAAAGGGAACGGATATCTCCGGCTTGGGAATCAGGTAGATGCCCTTGAAAACTATCTTGAGGCGGCCAGTTATGCAGAAGCTACGGGGGCTTTATTCCGCGTTGGAGCTGTTTATGTCACAATCGCAGACGTTTATTCCCTGATGAATAATGCAGAAAACGCACTTGAGTACTACCAGCGTGGTATTGCGTTACTTCGTGAAACATCCGATACGCTTGGCCTTGCAACCGGGATTGCGAACGCCGGAGATTTCTATTACAGACAGGGAGAACTGGATTCTGCCCTTGTCTATTTTGAGGAATCAGGAACCCTGTTTAAAGCCGTCGGTTTTCAAATCGGGATTGCATACCATCTCGGATCCCTTGGGATGGTTTACGCCGAACAGGGCAGGCAGGAAGAGGCCCTGGTAAAACTGGGGGAATGCCTGGATATTCTCGAAAAAGAGGGAGATTATTACGGTATTGCTGCCTTTCTACCCTTTATCTCCAATATTTACAGGGACAGGGGGGATATCAAGTCTGCCATCCGGTATGCCAGTCGCAGCCTGGAGGTAGCTAACCAATACGGCCTCAAAGAACAAATCCGGGATGCCAACCTCTTGCTCTCAGAGCTGAACGAGGAGCTTGGGAACTCAGCGGAGGCCCTTGAATACTACAAGGGTTTCACCCTTTACAAGGACAGCATCAGCAATGTGGGGCTGGTTCAGGAGATAGCCCGGCTGCGCACGGATTACGAAGTGGACCAGAAGCAGGCAGAGGTGGACCTGCTGGAAAGGGAAGCCGAAATTCGGAACCTGAGGGAAAAGCGGCAGGATGCTGTGCTGTTCATTACCATTGTAATCCTGCTGCTGGCCTTTGTACTGGCCTTTGGTCTGTACAGGCGTTACAAATACATTCGCAAAACCCGGGATATTATCGAGCGGGAAAAATCCCGTTCAGATGAGCTCCTCAAAAACATCCTTCCCGAAAAGACGGCCGAGGAACTGAAGAATTACGGCCGTGTAAAAGCACAGAGATTCGAGTCGGTCAGCGTTTTATTCGCGGATTTTGTAGGGTTCACCCGGTATTCCGAAAAAATGAGTCCGGAGGATCTGGTAAAAACCGTGGATTACTATTTCTCCCGCTTTGACCAGGCCGCCGAAAAATACGGGCTTGAAAAGATCAAAACCATGGGCGATTGCTATATGTGCGCCGGCGGACTTCCATTCCCTACCGAGGATCACGCTGTCAAAATGGTCCAATTAGCCCAGGAAATTGTGGAGATTGTTTCGCAGGACGGGTATACGGAGGTAACCGGTTTTAAAATTCGGCTGGGAATCCATACAGGTCCTGTGGTGGCCGGAGTGGTCGGCACCAAAAAATTTGCCTATGATATCTGGGGGGACACCGTTAACATCGCCTCCCGCATGGAATCGGCCTCCGAACCCGGTAAGATCAATGTTTCGGAAAATACATACCAGTTGATAAAGGACCATTTTGAATGTGAATTCCGCGGGATGATCGATGTAAAGAACAAAGGGATGATGAAAATGTATTTTATCAAAGAGGCCGATCGGGATCCAAAACTCAAGGAGCAGGTACAATCTGATGTCTCCAGGTCCTGATCATCCTGGGTTTGAGGCGACTTAACAACCTATATCGCGGTCCGCATACCTGTTTTTAAACAGCCTGTACCTATCTGGGAACGATCGCTCCATAAAAGAAAAAGCACCGGGTGTTCTCCGGTGCTTTTTTCACTAAAAGACGAAGAAATTCTATTTCTGGGGCGGAGGATTCAGTTTTTTGCTCAGTTCCATTGAAATGGCTGAGCGGTCAAACTTAAGGCGTCCCGCCATGGTTTCAATTATACATGAAAAATCCTTGTCATTCAGGTCTACCACCTTGCCGTGCAATCCACTTTTGGTGATGATTTTATCCCCTTTCTTCAAGGATTCCGCAAATTTCTTTTCTTCTTTTTGCCGTTTCATCTGAGGGCGAATCATAAAAAAGTACGCCACTGCAAAGATCAGCAGGAGGGGAAGGAATTGTCCTAAATCACCCATAATTTGGTTTTCTTAAATCGATTGGTACGACATTAGTTGGAAGACACGGGGCCCATGGCTGTGGAAGACCCGTCCTTCGGCTGTACAAATGCCTTGATTCGAAGCATTTCCTGCCCTTTGGCCGTATTGGTATTCAGGGTTACTGTTTTGATTACCTGATTCATCCCGGATCCATTGAATTTCACAACGAGTTCTCCTTTTTCACCCGGCTGAATCGGGGTGTCTTTCGGATAATCAGGAATGGTACAACCACAGCTGCTGGTGGCATTGGTGATGATCAGGGGAGCTTCACCCGTATTGGTAAACACAAAGGTGTGTTCCTGAGGGGTGTTCTGAACAATGGTGCCGAAATCAAATTCTTTTTCCTCGAAAGTCATGACGGGAACGCTCTTGGCGGCTTCATCCCGCTGTGCAGCAGCGGCTACATTACTTTCATCGATCTTTTGTGAAGCCTTCTCCTTGCAGGATACAAAGGCGGTCAGTACCAGAAGTCCCAGTACGACAGTTGCTTTTCTCATGATGATTAAGTTTTTAAAAGTTCACGCAAAATTAAGGAATAATTATTTACAATAATCCCCTACCCGTCTTTTTAAGCCTTCCGGAAGCCTTGTAGTCGCGGGTCAGCTTGTCGAGGACCCCATTGATAAAGATGCTGCTCTTGGGGGTGGAATACTCTTTGGCGATCTCCAGGTATTCATTGATGGTAACCCTTTCGGGAATGGAGGGAAAAAAGAGCAGTTCCGCTATGGCCATTTTGAGCAGGATGGCATCCAGTTCCGCGATGCGCTCTTTATCCCAATTCGGCGTTTTCCCCTCGATCTCGGCTTCCAGTTCCTCCCCTTTCAGAAGGGTTTTCTTCAGGAGCTCAATGGCGAAATCCAGATCCTCCCGGTTTTTGAGCAAAGGGGGAAGGAAATACGCTTCCGGGGATTCCGGCCTGACTTTTCGCAATTGCTTATGGAGGTAGGTATTTACCAGGGGTAGGTCGTCCACCCAGGTTATCCCCTCATCTTCCAGGAATTCGTAGACCTTCTCATTAGGGGCAATGATCTCCCTGAATACGGCTGCGAGGAATTCCCTGTCCGCTGTGTAATCGGGAGGGGTTTCCACATAATCCCTGTACAGGTCACTTTGGAGAATTTCCTTCAGCAGGATCTTGACGTACTCCTCATTGAGGTACCACTGCCTGAGTTTTCGCTTCTTCAGGGCTTCCGTTAATCTGGCGTTGTCCGAGATTTGCCGCAGGACCTGGTTTTCACTGAGCCTTAATGGCGTGGTTTCTCCTGCAGACTTAAGGTACTTCTTAGATCCCTTTTTTACATGCTCTGCCGCCAATTGGTGCAACTCCCTGAAAAGGGCAAGCATCAACAGATACAGGGTAAAGGTTTGCGCAATACTCTGGTTGAGGAATTTTTGCTGGGTTTCCAGGGAACCCTCCCTTGAAAGGGCCAGGGCATAAATGGCCTGCATAACCTTAACGCGAATGTGCCTTCTTGTGAGCATGCAAAGAACTTTGGTGCCGTAACGAGGGCAAAAATAAGAATCTATTTAAAACGGGGGCGAAAAATCATCTTATCATTACGCTAACATTCCCATCCGGGTCAAACCCCTATATTTGTCCCGCTGATGCTTAGGACCCTCAAAGGGACGCTCCCCGTATGAAAGAACTAAAACACCTAAACAAATATTTCAGAAAGTACTGGTTCAAACTGCTGCTGGGAATCCTGATCACCATCGTGGCAAGGGTTTTTCAGCTGGTAATGCCCTCCTACGTCAAGAAGATCATCGAGTCGGTGGAGCAATACCTCTCTGCCGACCTGACTGAAACCGTCGCGCGTCAGCAATTACTCGAATTCATCGGGATAATTATCGGGGCCGCCCTGCTTTCCGGCTTTTTCACCTTTCTGATGCGGCAGACCATCATAAACGTGTCCCGCTATATCGAATACGACCTTAAAAATGAGGTTTTCGACCATTACCAGCGGCTTAGCCTTAATTTTTACAAATCCAACCGGACGGGAGACCTTATGAACCGGATCAGCGAGGACGTCACCCAGGTCCGGATGTACGCCGGGCCCGCTATCATGTACGGAATCCAGACCCTTACCCTTTTTGCCTGCCTGGTGCCGCTGATGTTCATCAAGGCCCCGACCATTGCGTTCTATGCCCTGGTCCCCCTTCCGGTTTTATCCGTGTTGATCTACTGGATCAGCCGGGTGATCCACAAACGCAGTACCCGGGTTCAGGCGTTCCTCTCGGACCTCTCCACCTTTGCACAGGAGACCTTTTCGGGCATTTCGGTGATCAAGGCCTATGTGATGGAGCCCAATACCAACCAGCAGGCACAGGCCCTTGCCCTGGAGGGAAAGACGAAGAGCATGGACCTGGCAAGGGTAAATGCGTGGTTCTTCCCCCTGATGATCCTCCTGATAGGGGTCAGTAATATTTTTGTGATCTATGTAGGGGGACAGCAGTACCTGCGAGGGGAAATCGAATCCATCGGGACCATAGCCGAATTTATTCTGTATGTGAATATGCTCACCTGGCCTGTGGCCATCGTCGGGTGGCTTACCTCCATCATCCAGCGGGCGGAAGCTTCCCAGAAGCGGATCAATGAATTCCTCAAACAGGAACCTGAAATACAGAACCACTGCACGGACCCCACCCCCATTCAGGGAAAAATAACCTTTGACAAGGTGTCCTTCACCTACCCGGATACCGGGATTGAGGCCCTGCATGAGGTATCCTTTGAAATTGAGCCCGGGCAGACCCTTACCATCCTTGGAAAGACCGGTTCCGGAAAATCGACCATTCTGGAATTGATCCCGAGGCTCTATGACGTGAGTTCCGGTCAAATACGGATAGATGACGTCCCTGTGGGGGCCCTCAACCTGAAAGACCTCAGGGATGCCATAGGCGCTGTGCCCCAGGATGCCTTCCTGTTTTCCGATACTATTGAAAACAACATTCGCTTTGGCAAGGAGGAGGCCAGCAATGAGGAAATAGAATCTGTAGCCAAAATGGCGG
>CBDUBB010000068.1:0-9079 GCA_965365265.1 uncultured Flavobacteriaceae bacterium | reverse complement strand
ATCCGACAGGGTAGGCATCAACCTGCAGGGCAACCTGCTTTTTCCCGTTCAGTGGGGTGGCTTCTACATAGGAGGGGGCACCGGAGGGATTAGTTCTGGCATAAATACTGGTACTACCATTGTGATGGGCGGCTTCAGCGGAGGCCTGGTCTTTCGACTGGGTGACTGAGAGTAAATTTCGGAAGGTCAATCGTTTTTGGGATCGATACCAAACCAAAAAGAATAATTGATTTTCTTTACTATATGGCTTAATTTCATTACTTTCACTCACTTTTTTAACAGAAAACTAAACTTTTTTTGATCAACCATTTAACACAGTAAAATGAAAAAATGCTTTTTACTCGGGATCGCTATGGTGCTATCCTGCATGACTTATGCCCAGAAAAAACCCAACATCCTGGTGATTTGGGGGGATGATGTCGGCTACTGGAACATTAGCCACAACAACCATGGGATGATGGGATACAAGACCCCGAACATTGACCGGATCGCTAAAGCCGGCCTTTCCTTTACGGATTACTATGCCCAGCAGAGCTGTACCGCCGGGCGTGCTGCTTTTCTGGGCGGGAATGTCCCAGTGCGGACCGGAATGACCAAGGTGGGCATGCCGGGAGCGCCACAGGGATGGCAAAAAACCGATGTGACCATTGCCACGGTCATGAAGAGCCAGGGATATGCCACCGGCCAGTTTGGCAAGAACCACCAGGGAGACCGGGATGAACACCTGCCTACCCTGCACGGTTGGGATGAATTCTTCGGAAACCTCTACCACCTGAATGCGGAGGAGGAGCCCGAAAATGAAGATTATCCCACTGATTTGGTACTGGCCAACGGAAAGAAATTTCCGGAGGTTTTCGGCCCCAGGGGAGTCATCCACAGCTGGGCTGATGGCAACGGAGGCCAGCGGATTGAAGATACGGGTGCCCTGACCAAAAAGCGTATGGAAACCATCGATGATGAAACCGTGGCAGCCGCCAAGGAATTCATCAAGAAACAGGTGGACGCCGGGCAGCCCTTTTTCACCTGGTGGAACGGCACCCGCATGCACTTCCGCACCCATGTCCGAAAGGACCGCAGACATACGGGCAACGACGAGTATACGGATGGGATGATCGAGCACGATATGCACGTGGGTATGCTGCTGGACTATCTGGATGAACTGGGTATTGCCGACAATACCGTTGTATTTTATTCCACCGATAACGGCCCGCACTTTAATACCTGGCCGGATGCAGGCACCACGCCATTTCATGGAGAAAAGAACAGTAGCTGGGAAGGTGCCTACAGGGTACCTGCCTTTATCAAATGGCCAGGCAAATTCCCTGCAGGGGAAACGCGCAACGGAATCGTTGCCCATGAGGACTGGCTGCCCACCTTCGCTGCGATTGCCGGTAATTCGGATGTTTCAGCACAACTCCGAAATGGTGTCACCCTTAACGGACGGCGCTACAAAAACTATATCGATGGGGTCAACCAATTGGATTACCTTATGGGGAAAACAGAGGAATCCGCGCGTAAAGGCTTTATCTATGTGAATGACGGAGGGGAAGTGGTGGCATTGCGCTACGGCCCCTGGAAAGCCATGTTCCAGGTACAACGCGCAAAACAGCTATCCCTTTGGTTTGAGCCATTTGTCAAGCTCCGGGGACCGTATCTCTTTCATTTGAGAAGGGATCCGTTCGAGAAGGCCCTGGAAGGATCCAACACCTATTGGGACTGGTATATTGACCGGGCCTTTGCCCTGGGTGGAATGCAATACTATGCTATGAATTGGTTGTCCACATTCGAGGAATATCCTCCCAGCCAGTTGCCCGGAGACTGGAGCCTTAGTACTATCGAAAGACAGATCCAGGAAATGACCGTAAAAACGCACTAATTCCTGGGCGTATGGTAAAAAAAAGCCGTCTTGCATTGGACGGCTTTTTATGTTTTTAATGAAAATCTTAGACTTATGAAAACACGTTTTTATACAAGCCTCTTATCTCTTTTTCTGTTGGTTACCCTGGGGTGCCGGCAAGAGGCATCCCAATCTGCTGCAGACACTCCGCCAATGGCAGAATCTGTAACCGACCCCCTGCCTTCCTGGAATGACGGCCCCACCAAACAGGCCATTGTGGAATTTGTAGAAGGGGTAACCCGGGAAGGCAGCCCGTCCTTTGTCCCGGAGGCAGACCGCATCGCCACTTTTGACAACGACGGGACCCTCTGGTCGGAACAACCCTTGTATTTCCAGCTGCAATTCGCTATTGACCGGGTGAAGGCGATGGCCCCCGAACATCCGGAATGGAAGGATGTTCAACCCTTTAAAGCATTGCTGGAAGGAGATATGAAAGCCCTTATGGCCGAAGGGGAGGCAGGATTGATCAAACTGGTCATGGCTTCCCATGCCGGGATGACCTCAGAGGAATTCAATACGGCTGTCAGGAACTGGCTGCAAAACGCCAGACATCCCCGTTTGACCGCCCCTTCACGGATCTGGTCTATCAGCCCATGCTCGAATTACTGGAATACCTCAGAGCAAACGGGTTTACCACCTTCATCGTGTCGGGTGGAGGCATCGATTTTATGAGGCCCTGGGTGGAGGGAGTTTATGGCATTCCACCCCATCAGGTGGTGGGCAGCAGCATCAAAGCCGAATTCGATTACAACGAAGGCAACCCGGTCATCCGGAAACTGCCCGAACTGGATTTTATCGATGACAAAGCCGGCAAACCAGTAGGCATCCATAAGTACATCGGTCAAAAACCCATCTTTGCATCCGGCAATTCCGATGGGGACCTGCAGATGCTTCAGTACACGGCTTCCAACCCGAAAGCGGCTTTTATGCTGTATGTGCACCATACAGACGCGGAGCGGGAGTGGGCCTACGACCGGGAATCACATATCGGCAGCCTGGACAAGGGTCTGGATGAAGCTGAAAAGAATGGCTGGACGGTCATCGACATGAAAAACGACTGGAAGGTGATCTATCCTTTTCAGCTTACTGAGTAGACAGGATTCTCTAAAATACCAATGATTTATTGCTATGGGGGCTAGCGGCTTTGCTGTTGGCCCCCAATGTATTTCCCGACTACCGTGGCCGTGATAATCACCAGGTAGAATTGCCCTAGCAGCCCGATAAGGACTGCAGCCTTTTGTGCCAGAGGATTTACCGGGACGATGTCTCCGTACCCGATGGTCATCAGGGTAATGTAGGCATAGTAGAGCAGGTTTTCAATAAGGCCTTCCCCTTGAATACCTTGGAGACCCCGGAAGGAATCTGGTTCTGCCATATGGATACCCAGCAAAAGAAAGAACCCAATCAGGCCCAGAGAAACATAACCCCCCATGACACCGAAGATGACATTTTTGGTTACCTCCCTGGCCTTCCAGACCTGTATAATGATCTCAAAGGTCACTATAGAGTAGAAGAAGGACAGCAACACGAAGCGGATGACCTGGTAATCGATATTTTCCGAGGCTGCCTGACTAAACCGAACCAATTCGAAGACCATCAGGAAAACAAACAAAACGGCATACATGCGACGTGTTTTCTTACGGCTCGAGATCAGGACGAACCCAGCCAGGATATTGAGAACGATCAGAATCGGGTCTATATAGGTGATAAAAACCTCTGCCGGAAATAAAAGGCTCCCGAACAGCAAAAGGCAAAAGGTGATCAAATAGAGTTCAAAGCGGTATTTTCTAAGCTTCTTCACGGTATTTTGCATTCTGGATATGCAAGATAGTGGAAAAATAAGAGGAACTTAGAGCGCGTAAGCCCCTTTAAAAAGTTAAAACCAGGAGTTTTTAAAAGGATTCACCAGGGGCGAAAGACCAAAACATTGGAGCCAGCGGTAGGTGATATGGAGTTGCAGAAACCGGGCGTATCTTGAAGATGGGGGAGGGGGCATTGCCCCCAAAAAACGCAATCCTGCAACTGGCTTCAGAGGAAATTCCCGTTTCATGCCTTAGAAGATAACTTCCTGTTGCCCCGTCTGTTTTAATCGTTCCCCCGCTGAGAACTAAAAAATAACCTGCCAGGCAAGGGCCAGGGTGTCATAATCGTTTCCCACCGTTGTAGTAGTTCCAGTAGTGCCAACAATCTTTAGGGTGTACTTTGACATGATGGGTAAGGATATCGAAAGCCCAATTCGGTTATTGGTTTCGGGATCGAGTCGGTCCCCACCTTCTGCCTTGACGGCCCCACCCAGGCTCTGACGGGAGGATACAGCAATCCAAACGCCATTTTGGAAGGTATACGATGTATGGATTTGAAAAGAGAACAGGGGTTCCTGAGCGCGCACTTGGGTACCCAGGAACTCGCTGTTGTTCGTAAAGAACCATACTCCCGAATACGCTTCAAAGGTAAATTTTCCAACCACGTGCCAAATCCCTAATTGCGGGCTGAACACCCACCTGTTCGAACCAAGATTAATTAGCCTATCCGGATCATACTGCCCCAGGGGCACCTGTATGCGCATGGTAAATCCGACAATTGTTTTTGGTTGGAACCCCGCGAATTCTTCCGGCGTCAGCGCAGGTGCCCCGGATAAAAAAAGTGAATACCTCAGGACCGGATCGCCAATTCCCGTGCGAGATGTGCTTTCCATTCCCCCTAATAGCTCCCCTTCCCAGTTGCCTGTCACCAGAGGCATGGCCGCATCAAATCTCCCCGTCATTCCAAAAAGTGCGGTAGAGCGGGAGTAGGCGACAGTGAGACTGTGGATATTTGCATTTGCATCGGCTATGGGAACGGTTTTGTCAAAAAGCATCGCTCCGTCGGAGTACGCATACCCAATCGTTAGGAGGTTTATACCGACGGGTGCCGGGGCATATACCCGAGGCTGGACGTCCTGAGACAAAAGGAGGCTGGGGGCCAGTAAGAAAAGCCCCAGGAATTTTACGGTATGATAGCGTAGCACGCTCAAATCAGTATCCCGTTTTATGTCCTTTCCGGAAGAACCTAAAGGCGACTCTCAGCCACCTTAACTTCAAAGACAATTTTAATTATAATTTGTCGTGTTAAAAGTATTTAAGATTCAGTCTACGTCTTGTTTTGCCCTGCGGGCGGCTCAAAACTCAAAATTCGTCACGAAGTTGATTTGATGGTAATTGCTCTGGTTGAAAATAACTTCTGGTTCTGTGTTATTCAGGTTGTTCTTGTAGATGTAGAGCAAGGTCATATGCATGCCTTCCAGAAAACCGGTAAAGGCATACTCCAGGCTGAAGTTGAATTGCTGGTAGGCATCCAGGTTGTATTTGTTGAATTCGAAGGAATCGACCTCGGGTCCAAACAGCCGGGTGTAGGCCGCATCCGCAGTGAAGTGTTTCCCCCCGAAATGCAATTCGGCCCCCAGGGTGATGACGTCCGTATCCCCGAAGCCCTCCATGCGCGACCGGGGCAGGGAGGTGTAGAAATGGTCCCGTCCCAATTCCCGGGGAAAGAGGAAACGTCCGGTATCAAAGGCGTGGGAATACGCCCCCCACAAGTCCCAAACCCCGAAGTGGTAGCGCACGCGGCCGCTGAGGACCTGCCCCCGTTCCCCAGGTTGTACGTACCGCTGCTGGTACTCCAGCTCCTTTTGGAAGGCGTCCGGGAACTGTAGGGAATACTGCAGCCCAAGGTTCCAACCGTTTTTATGGTATTCCAGCCCGGCCCAGGTGATGTAGGACAGGTGGTGGATGTAAAACTGGTACAGTTCCACGTCGAATTCTTCGAAATGCCCCAGGTATCCCAGCATGGCCAGTCCCTCGGACTCCAAATGCTCATGGTATTCCGCCTCGCTGCCATCCGGCTGGAATCCCTGATCAAAAAGCCCGATCCCTTCTTTGAAATCAAACCATTCGACCGTACCCCTGGGGGAGATCCGGTCAATCCAGGCCGCCTGGAACCGGTGGTCAATTTCATGGGCATAGTTTAGCCACAGACCCTTAAAAGCGAAGGGTTTCATCCGGTCGTCCGAACGGTTTTTCAGGGGGGTGTTCTCGATGGCCAGCTTGCCATAGGTAATGTTGCCGCCTTTAAAATTATAGCGGATGAAGAGTTCCTCCAGCCGGTCCAGGTCGTTGAAATTGTCTAAATTCAGAACGTCGAATAGCTCGTGTTCCCATCTGGCAACTTCCCCCGTCACCGGATCTACTTTATTCAGGTCGGAGGAGAACAGGTTGTAGGTAAAGATCCCGGCCGCCCCGAAATCAAAGCCATAGAACTCATGGGAACGGAACCGCATGGCGCCCCCGATGGCATTGGCGTAGTAATCAGTAAGGTCTCCCTTGTTGATGGTGCTCATGAAGTAATTTCGCGTGTGCCCGCTGATGGTCCCCAATCCGAAGAGCTCCTTCAGGTTGTGGAGCCCTCCATGGGTGATATCGCGGTCACTTTCAAGGATACTGTGCGGATCTCCTGTCTTGGGTGGATGGTCATCCTGGCTGAATAGGACAGGGCTGGAGACTAGAAAAAAGATCCCGATGAGCAGCAGGAGCTGTTTTTCGCTTTGGAGAGGCATGTCTTGATCTATTGGACAGCACCAAAGTTGAAAAATATTGATGGGCTATTTTGTGATATTTGTCACATTACGCTTCCGAAATCAATTCCAGTATTTTTGCAGCCTTTTTATGAGCGGGTCCACTGTGAGGCCCTGCCCAATGATGGAAAAGATCACCACGATATAGGTAACGACCAGGAAAAGGTCCCGGAACATCTCCTCCGTCAGGCTCAGGGCCAGGGCTATGGAAATAGCTCCCCTGAGGCCACCCCATGTCATGACCAGGTTGGTGTGGGGGATGAAATCCAGGGGTTTTTCAAAAATTCGTACAGGCAGCAGGAGGGAGACATACCGGCAGAGAAGGGCAATGGGGATCATAAAGAGCCCGGCGGCGATGTATTCTTTCTCCAGGTCCAGGACCAGGATCTCCATCCCCACCAGCACGAAGAGAATGGTGTTCAGCAAAATGTCGATCAGTTCCCAGAACTTGTCCACATACGTTTCCGTTTCCACGGACATGGCCAGGGACCGTGCCCGGCTGCCCCCGACAAATAACCCGGCAATCACCATGGCCAGGGGCCCGGATACATGCAGGTACTGGGCCAGGACAATTCCACCCATCACTGCAGCCAGGGAGATGATGACCTCCACGGCATAATCGTCAATCCGCCTCATCATCTGAAAGGTGACCCATCCCAGGGCAATGCCCAAAAGAACCCCTCCGAAAACCTCCTGGACAAAGAGTTTGCCTACCTCCAAACCCGAGAATTCAACCCCAGGGTTTTTGGCCAGGCTGAAAATGGTCAGAAATATCACCACACCTACCCCATCATTAAATAAGGATTCCCCCACAATCTTGATCTCCAGATTTTTAGGCGCTCCAACCTTTTTCAGGATTCCGAGAACGGCAATTGGGTCGGTAGGGGAGATCAATGCTCCAAAGAGCAGGCAATTGATAAAGGGCACAGGCATGCCGAGCATTTGCAGGAGGTAATAGCTGGCGGTTCCTATCAGAAAGGTGGATACCAGCACCCCGAAGGTAGCGAAGGCCAGAATAGGCCAGCGGTGGGTCTTGAGCTTTTCCAGGTCGGTGTGCAGGGCGCCGGCAAATAGCAGGAACCCCAGCATCAGGTCCAGGAGCACCGTTTTGAAATCCACCTGCGTGATAATATACCGCTCGGCCTCCAGCAGAGAGTCGTCAATGTAGCTTAAGGCGAATACCCCGAGGGTAAATGCGATACTGATCACGGTGAGCCCGATGGTGTTGGGCAGCTTGATGAAGCGGACGTTCCAGTAGCCAAAAATGGCAGCGAACAGCACGAGGATGGAGGCGATGACAAAGTAGCTCATAAGGGTCTGGTGGGTTTTCTTCCGGGTGAAAAGTACATCATTCCCCGGAAAATGCCCAAAAGAAAACCGGGCAGTATGCCCGGTTATCATCTCGGTTTTGGGAATCTTAATTCTCAGCCTCCGTAAATCACGGCCTCCGGAATTTCGTATCGCTCATCTCCGATATTGACGATATACAGATCACTTTCCTTAGAAGTCCGGAAGTTTCCGCCTCCCTGGCTTCGGTCATAGCCGACGGCCCTGCCATTCTGGAAGTAAATGATGCGAAGTTTTCCGTTCGGCATCTTTATATGCACATCGGCATCCCCATTGCCCCTTCGAACCACTCCAAAATCGCAGTTGGAGGTAGGCATCCCCCTATTGATTTTACAGGGGACTTTTCCTCTGGCATTGTAAGAACCACTGAGGGATCCCTGGCTATGTTTAGTGCTATGTGCCTGATTGTAGCCACTTTTACCGTGGGTGGATTCTACCCGGATACTGGAAACCTTGTCATTATACATTGCGGGCATGCACTCAACGTCCTTATCAAATGTCAGGCTGGCTCCTCTCATGTTGTTGTCCATATAGACTGTAACCTTCATTCCATTGGGTATGCGAATGGCGGAGAGGCGGTCATTTCCAATGCCCAGTTGGTCTGCATTATAAGTGCCTGGCCGCAACTGGTGGGAGCCTCCCCTGAAATTACAGTCCACATAAAGGGTAATCATGCCGCTGCCTGACCCATAGGAGGTTCGACTGGACTGATTATAACCCCGGACCCGCTCCACGCGCATGCTGGATATTTTGTCATTTAGGTCTGCCGGCATGCAGGAAACACTTTCCTCGAAAGTGCGGCTGGCCCCCTGGAAATTATTGTTCGTATAGACGATGACCTTCCATCCCTTTGGAATTCGGATGGCAGAAATGGCATCGTTGCCAACCCCCAGGTCCCGGTCCAGGTATTTACCTTCATAGAGGTTGTGGCTGTTTCCGCGGTACTGGCAGTCCCGGTAAACGGTTACATGGTCCTGGGCTATGCCCGAGGAGGCCATGGCGATTAGGAGTGCAAAACTCAGTAAAATTTTTTCTCTCATGGTATTCGTATTAGTCAGTGCTATTAATAAGTCCTTAAAATAGTCAATTTTGGGAATAAAATCGTGGCGAGCAGGGATATTAATAAAAAATACATAGCCCATAAGCTACCAGGGGGCACCAACAACACGAATACCAGGAATAGTGATCCCTTCAATGAACAGGGCGTCTAATTACATTGCTCAAAG
>CBDUBB010000067.1:0-9141 GCA_965365265.1 uncultured Flavobacteriaceae bacterium | reverse complement strand
TCTATGGGTATGATGTAAATACCCGAGAGGTCTTAAATCCGGGTATCCTAAGCGAATCCGAAAATATTGAGTTCTTGAACTATGTCTACCGCGATTCCGAAGGAGATCTGTGGATTTGTACCATGTCCGGGCTGTACAGGCAATCAGGCGAGAAATACAGCCTGTACGATTTCAGCCAGGGAGAAATGGGACAGGTGGTCAGCAATGAGGTATTACAGGTAATGGAAAGTAACCGTGGGGGGCTCTGGGTCCAAACAAATGAGGGATTGTTCTTCCTGGATAAAGAAACAGATGAGCTGGTGCGGCACGGCTTTGATCCCAACAAAGGGCCGGTATTCTCGTCACAGGACATCAATTCCCTTCTGGAAGATGAGGATGGATACCTCTGGGTAGGTACCTGGCAGGGAGGGTTGAACCGGTATGATCCGGAAACCGGGGAAATAAGGTATTACGGGATCGAGGATGGGCTTCCAAGCCCAAGCGTACAGGGCATTCTGGAGGATGAACAAAACAATGTACTCTGGTTAAGCACCTTCAGAGGGCTTACACGGTTCGATAAGGAAACGGAAACATTTACCAGCTATGGCAATGAGGCAGGGGCCCAGAGCCTTTATGCCGACAGATCTTCCCTGGAGTTGACCAATGGTCTTTTCGTGTTCGGAGGCAGTAACGGGGTAACGGTTTTTGACCCCGCTGATTATACGGGCGATACGCGCGCGCCCATCACGCGGATAACTGGAATGAACGCCGGTGAGGAATCAATCCTGCTTTCCGAAGGAAATGCGATAGCTCTGGATCACTCCCAGAACAATATTTCCATCTCATATAAGGGTATCCATTTTGACAATCCGTCAAAGAACCAGTTTGCATACAAATTGGCTCCGGTTGATGAGGAATGGCGACAGGTAGGCAATTCACGTACCGCCTACTTCTACGATCTCAAACCGGGCGACTATACTTTTTCGGTCCGAGCGGCCAGCCCGAATACGGTTTGGAGTGAGGCAAAAACAATCCCCTTCTCTATTGCCCCTCCCTGGTGGATGACCTGGTGGGCTTATCTGGGGTATGGTCTTTTGTTTATCTCAGGAATGTTCCTGTTGCACCGTTTCCAAAAATCCCGAACCATTCAAAAGGAAAGGGAGCGCGCAAAAGACAAGGAACTGGAACAGGCGAGGGAAATCGAAAAAGCCTATGAGCAGCTAAAAACAACCCAGGAACAACTTATCCTTTCTGAGAAAATGGCTTCTCTGGGAGAACTGACGGCCGGCATCGCCCATGAGATCCAGAATCCCCTGAACTTCGTCAATAATTTCTCGGAGGTGAGCGCCGAACTCCTGGAGGAAATGCATGAAGAGCTGGAAAAAGGCGAACTTTCCGAAGTAAAGACCATTAGTGAAAACCTGAAACAAAATCTTGAAAAAATAACCCATCATGGAAAACGGGCGGATAGTATCGTGAAAGGAATGCTGCAGCATAGTCGAAGCAGCGATGGAGAAAAAATGCCCACAGACCTTAATAAACTGACTGATGAATATGTCCGCCTGGCCTATCACGGGCTGAGGGCCAAGGACAAATCCTTTAATTCGAAGCTCGAAACCGAGTTTGATGCCGGTGTAGGAAAGGTACACATAGTGCCCCAGGAGATTGGGCGGGTTTTGCTGAACCTGCTGACCAATGCCTTCCATGCAGTTAATGAGAAGAAGGAAAAGGAACCGGACGGGTATGAGCCCACAGTTTGGGTAAAAACCCAAAGAACCAGGGATGGCGTGGAAGTTACAGTTCGCGATAATGGGGGCGGCATCCCCGATAAAGTTAAAGACAAAATCTTCCAGCCCTTCTTTACCACCAGGGCCGCGGGAGAAGGTACCGGACTTGGACTGTCCATGAGCTACGAGATCATGACCAAAGGGCATGGAGGAACCCTGAAAGTAAAATCGCGGGAGGGAAACGGGGCCACCTTCACCATGTTCATTCCCGACAACGAGTAGAACCTTTAAATACAGGAATATGAAAATATTGGTAGTAGATGATGAACGGGATGTACAGATCCTCTTCCAGCAACGGTTTCGGAAAGAGATCCGTAAAGGGGATCTGGACTTCCATTTCGCCTTTTCCGGGGAAGAGGCCCTTGCAATAATGAATGAAATGCAACAGAAAGCCGTTTTGATCCTATCGGACATCAACATGCCCGGTATGAGTGGCCTGGAGCTACTTGAGAAAATTCGCTCAGAATATGAAAAACCGCCCCCCGTGGTCATGATGATCACAGCTTATGGGGATGAACAAAATCGAAATGCCGCCAACCGTCTGGGCGCCAACGATTTTCTGACCAAACCCCTTGATTTTAAATTATTAAAGGAGAAACTAACAACCCTGGAATGATGGCCAAGATACTGGTAGTAGATGATGAGACGGATCTGGAAGTTCTGATCAAACAAAAATTCCGGAAACAGATCCGCAACAACGAATATGAGTTCCTGTTTGCCTATAACGGGAAGGAAGCCCTGGAAAAACTGGGGGAGGAACCCGATACGGACCTGGTTTTGAGCGACATTAACATGCCCGAGATGGACGGGCTTACGCTCCTGTCCAGGATCCATGAAATGAACCCGCTGCTGAAGGCTGTTATTGTTTCAGCCTACGGGGATATGGATAACATCCGGACTGCCATGAACCGGGGGGCCTTTGATTTTGTCACCAAACCCATCAATTTTGAGGACCTGACCATTACCATGGAAAAGACGCTGAAACACGTGCGACAAATACGGGATACCTTAAGGGCGGTCAAGGAGAACAACATCCTGAAAATGTACGTGGATGAAAACGTCCTGAGTTTCATGGGTGGCCAGGAATACGAATCCCGGATCACGGCGAGTGAAAACATTGAAGCTACCGTCATGTTCATCGATGTCTGCGGGTTTACCTCCATCAGCGAAGAGGCTCCTCCCGAACAGGTGGTCCGAATACTCAATACCTACTTTGACACCATTGTCAAGGAAATCATCACCGTGGACGGCTACGTGGATAAATTCATTGGGGATGCCGTGATGGCCGTCTTTCGGGGAGAATACCACCTGGACCGGGCCATTGAGGCGATACGGGATGCCATTGGCAATCTTCCTGAAGAAGCGGAAATGGACTACCGCCCTCTGGTATCCATCGGTATCAATAGCGGGGAAATGGTCTCCGGCAATATCGGCTCGGCCAGTCTTAAACGCCTGGATTACACCGTTATCGGGGACACCGTAAACGTTGCAGCCCGTTTGCAGGACAAGGCAGCGGCCAACCAGATCCTGATCGCAGATCCCTGTTATCAAAGGGTTAAGGAATCGTTTAAATGCAACCCCCTGGGAGAAGTTTCATTCAAGAACAAAGCGGAAGCGGTGACCGTTTATGAGGTACTGGAGTAAAATCACAGTCAACTTCTGCAGGTGACATACAATGTAAATGGGATTCAAGCTGCTGTCCTTCGTCCGAAGAATACCTTGCAGGAATAACCCCCTGGACCCTTAAAATTATGTTCTATTTCTTTAGAAGATTGCGCAGTGGTCTCCTGGAAGGAAACCGGCTTTCCCGATATTCGCTCTATGCGCTTGGGGAAATTATCCTGGTGGTCCTCGGAATCCTTATCGCCCTGCAGATAAACGAATGGAATGAAGAACGAAAACGGGGACAGGAACGCCTGGAACTATATACGGCTCTGAAGAACGACTTCGTAACTACCCAGGGCCTGCTAAAAGAGGGTGAGAAACAGAGCAGGAGAGGCATTCACCGCATGGAATCCTTTCTGAATGCAGCGGGCACTGACCCCGGAAGGTTCCCCATAGACAGCCTTAAATACTGGGCTGGCGGTGCCTTTGATGCCCCTTTTGTAGATCCCATTCTTACCACATACGATGCGGCCATTGCCTCAGGGCGTATCAGCCTGGTCAGGGACCCCGAATTACTTGAAAAACTCGCCGGCTTTATCAGGGCCAAACAGTTTTACAGGGATCATCTTGATTTTACGGGTGAAATTTTTTACTACGGTTCTATTTATGACTTGCGCCGCAAGGTGGGAAGCCTGGGGGTTATAGGGGGGCCTCAATACGACAGGGATTACAACAGGAATCTTAAATACTCCAGACATGAGTTGACGGATGATGCCTTTCTTGAGCTGGTAAAAAATCCGGAGACCTACGCTGCCATTGAAAACATCCTGGACGCGAATTATATGATCCGCGATATCCTCCATGAAATGGATGATCAGCTTACGGGCATTTTGAAAAAATTGGAATCTCTTACGGAACATCCCTGACCCAAAGAGTGAGATGGCCTTATTCTTTCTTTGAAGATTGCCATTCTGCATGGATCCTGCAGCTTGAGGGAGTTCTTTTATACAGGGGGGCGGGGGTAGCCCCAAAAGGGCTTAAATTCCAGGAACCAGTTGCGAACTGCTACTGCCAGCCTGGGTCCCCAGCCTTGAACTTCGCATTCAAAAGAAAACCCTGAACAAGCGCATACGTTTGAATCATGATAATTATCAGCGAATTAAGCACAGGATCCAGCTAATTTTCTGCTCTAACTAACAACCACATGACACCACAGGAGACCCCCTCCGGTTCCTTTCCAACCTTCATTTGGCGGACCAGTGCCACTCATATAATTACCTATTTTATTGCAGGTATTCTTGCCGTCAATCTGATGGATTATGAATCCCTATTTCAGTCTGGTGGACTGGAGCACTATATGCACCCAACAGATACCCCAATCGTTGCCCTTGGCCCTGGTCTTCAACTGGTTCGTGGAGTCATATTTGCAATAGTGCTTTGGCCATTCCGCCACGTCATCTTTAATGACGACAAAGGATGGTTGAAACTGTGGGGGCTCTTTGTAGGCCTGGGGATTCTGGCCACATTCGGGCCTGCTTTGGGGTCTGTGGATGGGATAATATATACCCAGATTTCTTTTGACATACATCTTCGGGCCCTGCCTGAATTACTGCTACAATCTTTCCTTTTATCCATCGGATTATGGGCCTGGTATCGGAAACCCCGGAAATGGGTGAATATACTATCCATTATTCTGGTATCCCTCATTATAATTGTAGGTGTCGCAGGATATCAATTCCTTCAAATGCAAGGCGGGTAAGTATGCAATACCCTCGTTTTCCAAGGCTTTCCTAAACCAGTCTCATTCGCTGTAGTTACCAGCCCAGGTGGGGAAACCTGAACAAAAAGTACTACTCCCTCCCCCGGAATGCAAAACCCCGGAGTGAGGTTCGCTCAACTCCGGGGTCATCGCACTAATACTACTAAGATAAAAGGCTTATCGCAAACGGTCCACAGATTTTACAAGATCCTCATCCCGCTTGATGGCCTTGTTGGCCACCACTAGGAAAACGATAGAAAAAATGGGGATGAGCATCCCAATACCCTTCTCAGAGGCTTCAGCCTCTCCGGATATGCTTAGGGACCGGTAAACGAAAAATCCTAGTAAAAAAAGGTTCAATAAGATGTTGAATCGGTTCAACACGAATTGTTGTTTTCTGTTCTTAAAACGCAGGATGGCGATCAACGCCAGTAAGGCCGAACCGTAAAAGGCGGCGGATACCCAGATTTCCTGCCTCGCGTAAACGGCCTCTCCCCCCCCATCGGTCCAAAGGTGGACCCAGTAGGGTAAGATCCCGGTCAAAATAGCCACGATCAGAAGGTATACCGTTTGAATACGCTGTATCATAAATCGGTCTGTTCCGGATGCAAAAATAAATGTTTTTACACTTTTTCCTCCTCGTTATTCAAAAGAATATGAAACGAATGTAACCGTACTGTTTCAATAGCCTGGACCGCAGTCCTTCAAGAGCAAAATTCCCTGTAAAAACAGGAAATGTAGAAAAATATTCGTATACTTGTGCCGTTATTAGTTATAGCACTTCCCTCTTAGGGAGTCCATTCCCAAGCGATATCCGAATAACATTTCTTCTATTTTATTGATTAAAGGATCGTTCCAATAACTTTTTATTTTTATCAAAATACATGTTTGAGATTTCCGAATTAAAGGCCAAGAAGCTCCCTGAGCTTCAGGACATTGCCAAAAACCTGAATGTCCCGAAATACAGAAGCCTTAAAAAACTTGATCTGGTCTATCAAATCCTCGATTTACAGGCCAGCAACCCGAACGTTGTAAAAGAACACGTTGCGGAAGCCGAAGCCCCCGAAAAACCCAGGCGGAGCCGGCCCCAAAAAGACAAACCCAGAAAACCTGAATCCTCTCAGAAGGATTCTCCCCGGAAGGAATCCTCCCAAAAACCCACCTCTCCCCCTTCTAACGGTCAGGAAAAATCAGAGGAACACGACAGTGGTTCCCGCGGACCAAAGGGTCGTGAATCTTCCGGAAAAAGGGAACACAGCAAGGATACCCATGCTCACAAGGGACAACACCGGAAAAAAGAACACCCCGCGAGGAACAATGGCCACGAAAAGAAAAGCAGCAACTATGACAAGGAGCTGAAAAACAAGTACAAGCAGCCGGAATACGAGTTCGACAGCATTATTGAAAGCGAAGGTGTCCTGGACATCATGTCCGACGGATATGGCTTTCTGCGCTCCTCGGACTACAACTACCTCTCTTCCCCGGACGACATATACGTGAGCCAGTCGCAAATTCGGCTCTTTGGCCTGAAATCCGGAGATACCGTGCTCGGAAACGTGCGTCCTCCCAAGGAAGGTGAAAAATATTTCCCGCTGATCAAGGTGAACAAGATCAACGGAATTGACCCCGAAGTGGTTCGGGACCGGGTAGCTTTTGAACACCTGACCCCGCTTTTCCCAAGGGAAAAATTCAAATTGGCCGAGCGCCAAAGCAGCATTTCCACGCGGATCATTGACCTGTTCGCACCCATCGGTAAAGGCCAGCGCGGTATGATCGTCTCCCAGCCCAAAACGGGTAAGACGATGTTGCTAAAAGACATTGCCAATGCCATTGCGGCCAACCATCCGGAGGTGTATCAGATCATTCTTCTGATCGATGAGCGCCCGGAAGAAGTAACGGACATGCAGCGGAACGTACGCGGTGAAGTAGTGGCGTCCACTTTCGACAAAGAAGCTTCAGAACACGTTCGGGTGGCCAATATCGTGCTGGAAAAGGCAAAGCGCCTTACCGAATGCGGCCACGATGTGGTCATCCTGCTGGACTCGATTACGCGTCTGGCACGTGCCTACAACACAGTACAGCCGGCTTCAGGAAAAGTACTCTCAGGGGGTGTGGATGCCAATGCCCTCCACAAACCCAAACGGTTCTTCGGGGCAGCCCGGAATATCGAGAACGGGGGTTCCCTGACCATCATTGCCACGGCACTGACAGAAACCGGTTCAAAAATGGACGAGGTGATCTTCGAGGAATTCAAGGGTACCGGCAATATGGAATTGCAGCTTGACCGCCGCATCTCGAACCGACGGATCTTCCCGGCCATCGACCTGGTCGCTTCCAGTACCCGGAGGGACGACCTGTTGCTTGACGACACCACCTTACAACGGATGTGGATCCTGCGCAAGTATTTGGCGGACATGAATCCGATCGAGGCTATGGAATTCATGGAGCAGCGCATCAAGCAAAGCCGCTCCAACGAGGAATTCCTCATGACCATGAACGAATAGGGCTTTGTACCCATTAAAACACGAACCCGGCTGTCTGGCCGGGTTTTTTGTTTGGGGCAACTGACTCCACTTCAATCTCCAGTTCGTCCCAATCCCCGGAACCCCTGGTGATTTCGCGTCATTCCGCAATCCAAAAAATAAAAAACCCCGGGAGATCCCGGGGTTGTCTTACGTATGTTTTTCCAAAATGACTACAGGGTAGCCACCTGCTTCATCAGCTTGCTCTTCAGGTTGGCCGCCTTGTTGGAATGTATAATGTTCCTTTTGGACAGCTTGTCGATCATGCTGACAACAGAGGGCAATAATGCCTCGGCCTTTTTCTTGTCCGATTCATTGCGCAGTTTCTTGATCGCATTACGGGTGGTCTTGTGCTGATACCTGTTCCGCAGGCGTACTGCTTCGTTCCTTCTGATGCGTTTTAACGCTGATTTATGATTTGCCATAAATATCTTTCTTAATTCCGGTCTTTGTAGCCCGTAGGGGAATCGAACCCCTGTTACCAGGATGAAAACCTGGCGTCCTAACCCCTAGACGAACGGGCCAAATGTTAGTCTGCGGTTTGCAGTGGCAGCAAGCAATCCCGACACTGAAAACGTACTTCGTAGCCCGTAGGGGAATCGAACCCCTGTTACCAGGATGAAAACCTGGCGTCCTAACCCCTAGACGAACGGGCCAAAGGCCAAAAAGCTTAAATAGCTCCTAATTAGGCAGGTGCAAAAATACAATTATTTTTTACTAGCGCAACAACTCCAGCGCTTTTTTTCGCCCTAGTATGCCTTGGCAAACAACACCCGATAGCGGGAGGGTTTGCCAGTGAGAATGCACTTTCCGGCTTCCTCCTTCGGATCGAGCGGGATCAGGCGAATAGTCGCTTTTGTATCCTCTTTAATGCGCTCTTCCGTCTCATCCGTCCCGTCCCAGTGAGCCGAGAGGAATCCACCTTTGGTTTCGAGCACCTTTTTGAACTCCTCATAAGTATCTACCTCAGTAATTCGGGCATCCCTGAAATCCTGCGCTTTCCTGTAGATGTTCTCCTGCATCTCCTCCAGGAGTCCGGCAATGTGGTCTACAATACCCGCTGCAGAGACGATTTCCTTCTCCAGGGTATCCCGTCTGGCTACCTCGAAGGTTCCGTTTTCCATATCCCTGGGACCAATGGCCAGGCGGACCGGCACCCCCTTGAGCTCATATTCGTTGAATTTGAAACCGGGCTTGTGGGTGTCACGGTCGTCGAATTTTACGGATATCCCCTTCTCACGAAGGTCCTCTATGACCGGACGAACGTGCTCCCCAATGGCCTCCAACTGCTCCTCACCCCTGTAAATTGGAACGATTACCACCTGTATGGGGGCGAGCTTTGGTGGCAATACCAGGCCGTTGTCATCGCTGTGGGTCATGACCAGGGCACCCATCAGGCGCGTAGAAACCCCCCAGGAAGTCGCCCAGACGAAATCGCGGTCCCCGTCCTTCGTATCGAACTGTACGTCAAAGGCTTTGGCAAAGTTCT
>CBDUBB010000066.1:0-9168 GCA_965365265.1 uncultured Flavobacteriaceae bacterium | reverse complement strand
CCTGCCCCCAGCCAAAATCGTACTCACCCCCCGGTTTCAGTTCCACCGAGGCTTCCTGAGAAAACCCGTAAGGCAGGCGGAAATTATCCCAGTGGGTGGGGAGGAGGACTTTGGGGTTGTCAGTAACCCGAAGCAGGCGCTCATTGTAGTTGTAAAGCCCCAATTGGGACTGATTGACCCCGGCCAGAAGGATGTCCGGGGCAAGCCCCTCCAGTTCACGTTCCACAAAATTCATGGAACCCATGGTCAGCACCTGATGCCTTGAAAAGCGCACGAGGAACATAAGCGATCCTCCTTCTATAAAATCCGAAACCCGAAGCGGGGCTTTTGGGACCTCCGTATAGGTCCTGGAGTCCAGATAATGCTTGTCATTGAGGGCCGAATGTATGGAGGGGATCACGCGTACCGAAAAACCTTCGAACTGGTAATCCTCTCCTCCCCGCACAGGGTAGAGCTTGTCCTCAGGGATCCCATAGGCCTTCAGGATGTTGCAGGTGGTCTCGGTGCCCACGACTTTAGCCCCTGTCTTTTTTGCGATATAGGGCACGTCTGACAAATGGTCAAAATGGGCATGATGCACCAGGATAAAATCCGCTTTGGTAATCAGACTGTCTATTGCCAGGGTATCAGAGACAAAATAGTCTGAGCGGCTAACCGTTGGACGGGTATCCTCGGGGCTGATGCCGGGGCCTGTTCCCAATTTAATCCGGGAGATATACGGATCGATCAGCACGGTCAGTTCCCCGTCGGCAATCTTCCATCCGGCCGCACCCAGGTAAGTCAGTTTCAGGGGTTCATTCTGTGCAGTTGAAACCCATGTTGCCAAAAAGGCAAGGAGTATCAGGCACCCTCTGAAGGGCAGGCGTGGTGATCTAATTTTTTGCATCGGTCATAGGTTTAATTAGTGTTTATTGGATCGGTTCAGGTAATAGCGGTTGACAGCATCGGAATTTGCCTCAATCAGATCCTGGAACCCGTCCCCGTTCAAATCTGCCGCAATGATATCATAGGTCTGTAAGGCCTCGTCAGCCAGGGGCATGGGATGCCATTCCGTTCCTTTCCCCCCATTCAAAAAAACGGTATTCGGGCTGCCTGCATTGCCGATACAGATATCCATATCCCCATCGCCGTCCAGGTCGGCTATGTCGATGGCATAACTTTTGGCAGCAGTTTTATCGAAGACCAGACTTCTGGTGAAGGAATCCTTTCTGCTCCCGAAATAAATCACATTAGGCTCCCCGATATTTGCCAGCAGGATATCTTTCAGACCATCCTGATCGATGTCTGCCACACAAACAGCCCGGGTATTGTCATTGCCCGTTCCAAAGGGGATCTTTTCCGTAAATCCCAATGCCCCGTCATTCAGATACACATAATTGGGCTGGGCATCCCGGTTGGCCAGTATGAGGTCCGGGAAACCATCTCCATCGATATCAGCTGCTTCCACATCTATGGTGGAATCTTCCCTGCTGCCGAATTCCAGACTGGTCGGAAAGCTGCCGTCTCCGGCATTCAGGCAAATCTCGTTGGGCTGGCCGCGGTTGGTGATCAGGATATCGATTCTCCCGTCCTGATCCAGATCCGTCAGGGTGAGGTTGCGGGTTGGCGCATAGTCGCGTCCAAAAGCCGGACCCCTGGTAAAATTCCCCTTGCCGTCGTTAAAGAACAGCTCGTTGGGGGCCATATCGTTGCCCACGGCAACATCCAGGTCCCCGTCACCGTCAAGGTCCGCGAGTTCAGCGGCATAGGTTGTGGCACGGATGCCACCCAGGGGTTTCTCCTGGGTGAAGATACCGCGGCCATTGTTAATAAAAATGCGGTTTTGTCCCGGCCAGTGCCTGCCGTTGGCCACTATCACATCGGTATCCCCGTCCCCGTCCAGATCGCCCGAGGCTATGGATGCCGTGCGTTCCTGGTATGGCCCCAGGATCAGCCGTCCGGAGCTCTGTAATTCCGGTTGTTGTGCATACGCTTTTTGAACCGTTACGCCTAGCCCCAAAATAACAAGCAGTAAGATGTACGTCCGCATAGAAGGGAAATTACAAAAAAGCCGGCAGGTAAAGACCCGGGTTCCGGAATTGAAGTATCGTATTCGTTAATCTCACCTGAATACACCCGTAATTGAAATAAAGAGTGACCCCTGTTTTTCTTCTTTTGAAGCGCGAAAATTTTAGAAGCATCCTGGTATCTGAAGGTATTAATTCAGATTTACTTGAAGACAAACTTCATATCTAGTATTTTTGACTGAGAACTGAAAACACTACAACAACCCGGCAACTACTGGCACTATGAATAGATTTTACACTTTTATTTTTTTACTCCTGGCCTTTCAAGCCCTGAGTTATGGTCAAAATGACACGCTTTATCTCAATAATGGGGATGTCATTGTAGGAGATTTAAAAAGTATGGACAGGGGTGTCCTAACCATTGAACCTTCCTATTCAGATGCTGATTTTAAGATTACCTGGGAAGACATTAAAGAAATGAAGGCGGTGCAGCGTTACTTGATAACCCTTTCTGATGGTCGAAGAATCAACGGAACCTTCAGAAGCGCAGGAGAAGGGAGAATATTTATCGATAATGAAGAGGGCGAAGACATAACCGTAGACCAAAATGAAGTCGTCAATATAAAAAGTGTGGATAGTGGCTTTTTGAGTCGCCTCTCTGCCAGTATTGACTTCGGGCTCTCCCTGACCAAGGCCAATAATCAACGACAATTAAATGGAAATTTAAGGGTGGGCTATTTGGAGGACCGATGGTCTGCTGATTTGTATTACAATACGTTGATAACAACACAGGATAACGTATCGGATATACAAAGAAATGACGGAGGCCTCGGTTACCGCTACTTCCTGCCTGCAGACTGGAATGTTGGAGCAGACTTAGTCCTGCTTTCCAACACAGAACAGTCGTTGGATTTACGTGCCACCGGGAAGCTTGGGGTCGGTAATTTTATCAGACGTACGAACTCTTTTTACTGGAATGTTTATGGGGGTGTTGCCTATACCAGCGAGACCTTTTCACCGGTTTTTAATCCGGAAGATGGGACTTCCACAACAGCTCCCAGCAGAAAGTCCATGGAAGGATTTGTTGGCACAGAGTTAAACCTGTATGATATCGGGGATTTAAACCTCCTCACCTCTATAGTGGTCTACCCAACAATTATTTCTGACGAATCGGTTGAATCTGGTCGTGTTCGTACAGACTTCAGATTCGATGCAAAATATGATGATATCTTTATAGAGGACTTTTACGTGAGAGCTGGGTTCACGCTGAACTATGACAACCGTCCGGCAGAAGCAGGCAGGGAAGTCGATTATATTTTCACCACCGGTTTTGGATGGGAATGGTAAGTTGACAGAAAACCATCCACGTTTATGTTCCGCCTCTTTCGCCATAATGGACAACACCTTCTACCCTGCTACACGCCTGAACATGAAAATCGGGCCAGGGGATACGGGGATTAACCGACTTGTTTGAGGGTAACATTCAATTCGGGGTGATGGAAATGCCAGCCATACGGGGGGTAGATGTCGGATTTTACTCCAAATAAATCGCAGGCTGGGACCTGCCCTGCAAGGATAAGCGCACTATACATGGGATAAAGAAGCTTTGCGAGCGGGATTATCTTCCCCTTCTGTTCAGGGACCGCAGGGTAATTACAATAACAATCAGGATCACTGCCCCTATCAACAGCTTCAACTGAATCATATCCATCCAGGAAAAGGGATCCGTCCCGAGCAGAAAGGCAACAAGCGCCAAAAGAATGATCAGGATGATGGCGTTGTCCTTACTAAGCCCCTTTTTGGTTTTTTTTGCGCTCATTCGTAAACAGGCTTCCATTCTAAAGATAGTGAATTAATCGGCTCCCGGGTAAACGTGAAATTTATTTTGAGTGTATGCAATTCGGGTATTAAAGACGAGCTCTCACAGGACAGGCCTAATGAAGGAGATCCCAGAAAACATTCTTCAATCATATATTTCCGTACCTTGATAGGAGCAACAACCATCCAATGCTGTGCATCTTCAGCCAACTCCGGAAACACCAGCCCATTAAAAACCTATACAGCAAACAGAGACTGAAGAATATTGGCGAACCGGTTGCCGTGGTTATTTGATTTATCATCGCTAGTCCCAAATCCGAATGAAGATCGTCTTTATACTAAACAACAAAAACAACCGCCTGGCAAAAAAACTTCCCGGGCTTGAGCAGCATTGCCGAAACGCTAACCTGGGCAGTGTACAGTTCCTTTCGACCTTGCGAAAAAAACACGCCATCGAGCTGGCCAAACAGGCCACCGAAAACGGATGTGATTATCTGATTGCCCTGGGGGGAGACGGCACCCTGCACGAAGTAATCAACGGGGTGCTCCAAAGCAACCTGCCCGCAAACCTGTACCCGGGAATTGGCCTGCTCCCCCTTGGTTCAGCCAATGATTTCGCAAGGACGGCAGGCATTTCAAACTCCATGGAAGAACTGATCGGACGGATCCAAAACAATGCGACCCAAAAGATCGACCTTGGAAAAATAGTCCTGCACCAGACCGGGGAGACGCGGTATTTTTTGAATATAGCTGGCGTCGGCCTTGGAGCAGAGGTGGCGCAAATTCTGGAGCACTCTTCCAGTGTCCTGGGCCCTGGGTTCAATTACTTCAAACACATTATAAAAGGGTTTCTGAATTATGTTAAAAAGGAGGTAAGCTGTTCGGGCAACACCTGGTCCTGGAAAGGCAAATTACTGCAAATGGCTATAGCCAACGGACGCTCCTTTGGCAACGGGATCTGCATCGCCCCGGATGCCCGGATTACCGATGGGCTTTTTCAGGTCGCCATCTTCGGGGATTTGAGCATATGGGACTATCTGAAAAACCTGGGCAACTTAAAAAAAGGAGTGAGAATTGACCATCCTCAGGTTTGCTACCAGGATGCCAGGGAGGTGCTGGTTGAAAGCAATGACCTTTGTTCTATTGAGGCGGATGGTGAATATGTAGGTCTTGCGCCGGCTACCATAAGCATCCTGCCGAAGACGATCCGTTTTTTGATGTCCCCCTAAGATCAAATAGCCCTGAGCAAAGTGCGTATTCCAAGGTAAACAGGTTTTGTATTGTGAGAAGTAGAAAGAGTCTGATGAAAAAATCCGGCAAATCCGAAATCTACATCCTCCCCTGGGTAGAAGAATAATTTCCTTACCTTAAGAGGACCAACCTCAGCCAATGCTTTATTTCTTATAGGGAAATACGCGTGTTTTCATGGAAACAATAGTAAATACGCTTATTTGGGCAGTCATCCTGCAGGGCCTCCTGCTTGGGTTCCTTTTTATATTTTCCCGGAAACGAAGCAGCCCTGCCAACAAATTGCTGGGGTTTTTTCTCCTCGCTTTTGCTGTGGAGGCCTTGACGAATGCACCTGTACATGAGATTGGCGGTTACTCCACGAATGGGTACTTCACCCTGCCGGAAGTAAAACCGCTGTTGCCGGTTCTCTTTTTGCACTACGTCCTGGAGAAGCTGGGCCAAACGGCCCGGTACCATCGCTTTCTCAGAGTCACTTATCTTTTAGCCTTTGGTTTTCTCTCAATAACTCTTTTCAATGTCCTGCTGTTCCTCTTCCAGGGTGAATCCCTGTACCAAACCTTTGATTTTGATCGTATCGAGGCTGTTTTTATGACCATGCAGTATTACGCATTTTTTCTGACCATCGCGGCCATTGTTATATCGATTCGGGAAATCCTGAAATACACCGCCCTGGTAAAAAACACCTATTCCGATCTGGACATGCTGCAGATCCGCTGGTTGTGGTATTTGATCCTGGGGATTGTCCCTATTGTAGTGGTCTGGGGCCTGGAATTGATACGCATCGCCACAGGGGGCAGGGGCCCCTCGACCTTTTCCTCCCTTACCTGGTTGCTTATCATCGTGTTTATCTACTTCATCAGTTTTAAGGCGTATCAGAAAAAAGATCTGTCGGAAAATGTCGCGCCTTCCCCCGAAAAAGGCGCGAAGGAAAAAGACCGTGCGCCTCAGTTGGGCCAAATCGATCATGCGGAACTGGGCAGAGAACTATCCTCCTTTATGGAATCCAGCAAAATTTACCTCCGACACAACCTGACCCTGTACGACCTCTCCAAAGCCATGGAGGTATCCCCCCGGCTGATCTCGGGCTGTATCAATCAGAACTTTGGGAACAATTTTGCCGAATGGGTAAATAGCTTCCGGGTTGCGGCGGCCATGGCCAAGTTGAAAGATCCTGCCTTCAATCATTTATCGGTGGAGGGCATTGGCCTGGAATCAGGTTTCCAATCACGGTCTGCCATGTATTCCGCCTTTAAAAAGCAAACCGGGCACAGTCCCGGGCACTTCAGAGAGTAATCCTGTCCTGATTCCTGAAATCAGCACATCTAAAAGAGCACATTACTGTTGCAGGCTCCTTACTCTTGCGTCATTGCTACAGATAATCTTCAAAACATACTGTTATGAAACTTCAACCTATTTCAAAAGGAGCCCGGATCGATGCAGTTGATGCCTTACGTGGTTTTGCCCTCTTCGGTGTTCTTCTGGCTAATATTCCCGTTGCCGGGCCGGAAATGATTTCCGGGCAAATGGATTCAGTCCTGACTTTTTTGTCGAATTTCCTGATCTCCCAGAAATTCATCACAGCGTTTTCTATTTTGTTTGGATTCGGTTTTTACATCCAGATGTCCCGTGCAGCGGAAAAGAACATAAATTTCAGGAGCTATTTCCTGATCCGGATGGGGCTGCTATTCCTTATCGGGGTGATCCATTCCTATGGGATTTGGAACGGGGATATTATTATGACGTATGCGTTAGGTGGTGTTTTCCTACTGCTGGTCCGCAATTGGTCGGTGAAAAAGCTGATCCTCCTGGCCATAGTTTTCAATGTGCTTCTCACTGGCATCTTTTTCATAGGCAACGATGCCCTGGGCTGGCGAATCTATGACTACGACTATGCGCTGGATAAAGAGTACCCGATAACCCCTTCATTTATCCGGTACCTGAGCATCAATTATATCATGAACCCCTGGACCAACTTTCTCCAGGACGTTCCTATCACTTTTGTCTTTACCTTCGGCAATATGCTCATAGGGCTGCTGTTGGGCAAGCTGGATTTCTTCCGGCTTTCAGAAAAAGCCCGCAAAATAGCTGCCTATTTCATCCTACTTGGGGGGACCATCGGCTTGGCGGCCAGCTATTTCTATCATAAAATAACCGTTGGGGACATTGAACTTGACCTCCCGCTGCTCTGGGTACCATTCGTACTGGCCGGTGGCATGGTACTTCACAGCCTGTTCTACATCAGCGTGTTTGTCCGCGCCTATCAGCACCCAAAGGTCAAAAGAGCGTTGAACTTCTTTAACCACGTTGGGAGGACTGCGCTAAGCAATTATATCCTGCAATCGGTTTTCTACCTGACGCTGTTTTACCATTGCACGCATTTACTTCAGCTCTTTGGTAAAATCACAATGGGGCAAACCTACATCCTGGCAGTGTTTTTGTTCGTTTTCCAAACGGGAATCAGTTACCTATGGCTGAAAAAACATGCCCAGGGGCCCCTGGAATACATTTGGAAAAAGCTCAGTTACCGCATGGCGAAACCCAAGTCCTAGCCGCAATATTTTATACTAATATCCAGCTGCTGAGATGTCTTCAGGATTTGAGATGTGAAAAAGAGGTTCGAAGTATCCCATGAGGAAAGCCAGGGCAAAATGCCCTGGCTTTCCCCGGTTTAAGACATATCCCCCTAACCGATGGAACCCAGGAATAACGGGACTCCTTGGGTTTATTTAAACGTAGGTCTATCACCTCATTTCAGACTATTGGCCAGTGCCTCTGCCCCCATTTCCCCGGAGGCCATGGCTGCGTTCAGAGAACCGCTGAGCAGGTAATCCCCGGCCAGGAAGAGGGATTCCCCAACCTCAGCCTGCCTGGGTGATAGCTCCATCCGGACATCTGTGAGATCCGGCAGGGCCTGTTTTATTTGATAGCGTTTCAGCAAAGGGCCTGCATCAATCCCACAATGGGTTTTCAGGTCGTTTTGCACCTGCCGGCTCAGGGCGGTTTCTTCCAGATTATGGTCTTTGACCACGGTAACTGAAAGCAGGGGCTGCCCATCTACATTTTGTCCAAAGGGATAGTACAGATTGTTGACCAGCGCATTCTCCCCGGCGATCAGGCCAATGATCCCTTCAGGAAATGTCCGCTTGGGCACTTTAAAGTAAAGGTTGTCACAGCGTTTCCAGTCAATTACGCTCTGGTTCAGTTCGCCTCTATTCCGATCGAAAGGCACCGTCAGCAGGGTCGCATCGCTTTCAAGGATTTGCCCGTTACCCAGGGTGATCGTTCCGTCTTCCACTTTCTGAACCGCATGCTGATACTGAATTTGGGAGGATCTCAGGGAATTGGCCAGTTGCTCAGAGATCGCCCCGATCCCGGATGCGGGAACTGCGGCATACCCTTCGCTGAACATTTTGAAGACAAACTCGAACATCCGGGAGGACGTTCTGAGGTCCTCCTCCAGGAAGATCCCTGTAAAGAAGGGCTTGAAAAAGCACCGGATGATTTTCTCCGAAAAACCATACGACAGAAGGTAATCCCGGGTAGTCTGTTCGGGTGTTGCAAATATCTTCTCAATGGACTTTTTCTTCAGTGCCCGGGAAAGGGTAAAAATCTTCCATTTGTCCGACCAGCTTCCCACCGGCGCGAGCAGGGTGGGGATCAGGCTGCTGATATCCCGAAGAGGATCTCCGATTCGATGGGCCCTTCCCTTTGAAAACACAAGGGCGCCCGGCTTGAAATACTTCAAATTTAGTGCCTTGTAATCCAGATGTTTTTTTGCCATGGGATAGGCAGTGAGCAATACCTGGAAACCGTGGTCCAGAACCACACCGGAAAGGGTATCGGTTTTCACCCGCCCCCCCGGGGAATCCGAGGCCTCCAGAACGACGGGGGAATAGCCCTGCTGCTCCAGTGTTTTAGCCGCTATGAGCCCGCTGATGCCCGCTCCAATAATGTAAATCTTCTTTGAATTATCCTCCATAAATCCTCCAATTCCGGCCAGGTTGATCAGGTTTCAAAAATAGGGAAAATACAACCCCAAACCTTGAACCTTGAACCTTGAACCTTGAACCTTGAACCTTGAACCTTGAACCTT
>CBDUBB010000065.1:0-9211 GCA_965365265.1 uncultured Flavobacteriaceae bacterium | reverse complement strand
CTTCCGATCTGATGGGATGTCGTGATTCCAAAAAGGAAGCGTCCGTCTTAACCCCCTTTTTTGTGGGAACTTATACGGAAGGTGAAAGCCAGGGCATCTACAAGTATGCCCTGTCCGATGACGGAAGCCTTGCGAAGATCGGACTGATGGCAGCTACCGAGAACCCCTCTTTCCTGGCCTTTTCGGCTGATGGCCGCTACCTCCTTGCCGTCAATGAAGTCAGTGATGACAACCAGACCGGATACCTGAGTTCTTATGAAATAGGAATGGACACCCTTTCATTTATCGACCAGAAACCGTCCGGCGGTGCGCACCCATGCCATGTGGTGACAAATCCGGAAGGCTTCGTGGTAGTAGCCAACTACAGCGGGGGCAATATGGGGTTGCTCAAAATCCAGGACGACGGCCGACTCTCTGACCTGCTCGATGTGCAACAACACGAGGGAAGCGGCACCCACCCGCGCCAGGACGCCCCCCACGCCCATTCCGGGTGGTTTACCGAAACCGGAAGTATTATTTCTGTGGATTTAGGCACGAATCAACTCTGGTTTTCCAGCCTGGATACCGAAGCACAGCGATTCATTCCCGGGGATCCCCCTACTTTTGCGATGGAGTCCGGAGCGGGCCCCCGTCATCTGGCCCTGCATCCGGAAAAACCCTGGATTTATGTGGTCAATGAGCTGTCCTCCTCAGTCTCTCTGATCAGGGAAGCTTCCAAAAACCAGGAATTGGAAATAGCCCAGACCCTAACCACGCTGCCATCCGATTTTTCGGGCGAGAATACCTGTGCCGACATCCACATTTCCCCGGATGGGAAGTTCCTGTACGCCTCCAACCGGGGCCATAACAGCATTGCCATTTTCGCTGTCGACCCCCAAACAGGAGACCTGAGTGTGCTGGGGCATGAACCAACCCGGGGGGAAACCCCCCGGAATTTCAACCTCTCCCCGGATGGGAACTACCTGCTGGTTGCAAACCAGACTACGGATAACATCGTCTCCTTCCGGAGGGATAAGGACACAGGTTTACTGACTTTTCAGGATGAAATAGAGGCCCCGACCCCGGTTTGTATTTTGTTTGCCCCTTGAATTAGGCCCAATAGTACCCAAGAACCCTTTTAAATCGGTGCCCCCACGGGCTCTGCCTCATTACAACCTGCCGGGGTTTGCCAGGGCAAATAGTGTAAGGGTAAGTTTCGGACCATGATACGCAAGGAAGTTGCGTTCCGGGTGGGTACCTTGTCCCTGGGGGTTCAGGGGATTTCCCCCTGGTTTCAGAACGTTTTGAACTTTAAACTTTGAACCTTGAACCTTGAACAAAAGTAGTCCCAACGGCCAACTGCTACTCCCTCCTACCCGCACTTCGAGGACCCGCAGTCCCGGCAGGTAAGGCACCCTTCCTGAAAGACCAGGTTTTCGCTCTGGCAATTCTCGCAGGTTTGCCCTTTGACTTCGGTCCCATCTGAAATGTACCGCTTCAGGGCCCGAACCACTCCGTTTTTCCAGGTATTAATCTGCTCGGAATCCAGGTGCAGGCTCTGGATGAGATCCACGAGTTTCAGGATGGGCATGCCATGACGCAGGGTACCCGATATGAGTTTGGCATAATTCCAGTACTCCGGATTGAATTTGTGTGAAAGCCCTTCAATGGTCGTTTTGTACCCACGGCCGTTCTGGTACTGGAAGTCATAGCGGGAAAGCCCCTTGTCGCTCCGGTTTTTGATGATGAGTCCCTTCTCCACCCACCGGGGCAGTAGGATCCCGTCCTCATCATCCGCCAGCCCGGTAAAGATCTCATAAGGCTGTCCTTCAATCAGGCCGATAAACGCAATCCATTTTTCCCGGTTGTTTTGAAAGCGCACCACATCTGCTTCCAGCACCTGGGGTCGGGCAGTGGGAAACGGGGTAAGGGCAGTCAGGTCCTTTTCCTCAGGTTCCCCATCCGCGATCAACACCCCGGAACGGGAACCATCCCGATAAACGGTAACACCCTTGCATCCTGATTTCCAGGCCTCCAGATACAGTTCTCCGACCAGTTCTTCCGAGGCATCGTTGGGAAGGTTGATGGTTACGCTGATGGAATGGTCCACCCACTGTTGTACCGCGCCCTGAAGACGTACCTTGTTCAGCCAGTCCACATCTGCGGAGGTCGCCTTGAAGTAAGGGGATTTTCTGACCAGCACATCCAGCTCCTCCGGACTGTACTGCGCCTCCGGGTCATAACCATTGATCCCCATCCATGTTTTGAATTGATGGTGGAACACCTGGTATTCCTCCCAGGAATCGCCCACCTCGTCCGTATAGTCCACCCGAACACCTTTATCAGACGGATTTACCTTTCGCCTGCGTTTGTAAACAGGAAGGAATACAGGCTCAATTCCCGATGTGGTCTGGGTCATCAAACTGGTAGTCCCTGTCGGGGCAATGGTGAGCAATGCGATGTTCCTGCGGCCATACTCCAGCATTTCATAATAAAGCTTTTTATCCGCTTGTTTCAGACGCAGAATAAAGGGATTGTCCTTTTCCCGCTCCGCATCGAAGAGGGGGAACGCCCCGCGTTCCCGGGCAGTGACCACCGAACCCCGATACGCCTCCAGGGCCAGGGCCTTGTGGACTTTAACAGAAAAGTCCTGTGCCTCTTCACTGCCATAACGAAAGTTAAGGGCAGCCAGCATATCCCCTTCCCCTGTAATGCCAATTCCCGTGCGCCTTCCTTCTTCGGCTTTTTTGCGTATTTTCTGCCAGAGCAGGTACTCCACCCGCTTTGTCTCCTCTCGTTCAGGATCTGCGGCTACCTTTTGCAGGATGGCATCCACCTTTTCGAGCTCCAGGTCGATGATATCATCCATGATGCGCTGGGCACTGGCCACGTGTGAGCGGAATAACTCGAAGTCAAAACGCGCCTCTGAAGTGAAAGGGGCCGCTACATAGGAAAAAAGGTTGATGGCCAGCAACCGGCATGAATCGTAGGGACACAGGGGAATCTCCCCACATGGGTTTGTGGAGACAGTCCGGTACCCCAGGTCCGAATAACAGTCAGGCAGGGATTCACTGAGAATGGTATCCCAGAAAAGGATTCCGGGTTCAGCGGATTTCCAGGCGTTGTGCACAATCGTCTCCCACAAATCCCGGGCGCGAATCGTTTGGGTGATTTGCGGATCCCCCCCGTGTATGGGGAATTGCTGGGTGTACCCGGCGTCTTTTTCCACCGCATCCATAAAGGCATCATCTATCCGGACTGAAATATTGGCCCCGGTGACTTTGCCTTGTTCAAGTTTTGCATTGATGAAATCGGCAGCATCAGGGTGCTTGATGGAAACCGAAAGCATCAACGCCCCCCTCCTGCCGTCCTGGGCCACTTCGCGTGTGGAATTGGAATACCGTTCCATAAAGGGAACCAACCCGGTGGAGGAAAGGGCCGAGTTCTTTACCGGCGAGCCCTTGGGACGGATGTGGGAGAGGTCGTGTCCTACTCCGCCCCGTCGCTTCATTAGCTGTACCTGCTCCTGGTCCACCTTCATGATGGCACCATAGGAATCTGCTTCCCCATCTGTGCCAATTACAAAGCAATTGGAGAGGGAAGCGACCTGGAACGGGTTGCCGATGCCGGCCATGGGACTGCCCTGAGGGACCAGGTAGCGAAAGTCTCGCATCAGTTCGAAGATGGAATCCTCGGTCATCGGATTCGGATATCTGGCTTCGATACGGGCTATCTCTGAAGCGATCCGTCGGTGCATGTCGTCCGGAGTTCGTTCGTAGAGGTTCCCATTAGAATCTTTTAGGGCATACTTATTCAACCAGACGCTGGCGGCCAGGTCATCCCCCTTGAAATATTGGCGAGAGGCTTCCAGGGCCTCTTCCTGAGAATACGTTTGGACAGGTGTGGTGTCAGAAATTGATGGCATAAGGCTTACGGGATTGGTTTTGTTTTAAAAACCGTGAAGTTAGTCCCGGGTTTTAGTAGCATCTTATGATAATAATCATACCCGCCTCTGCCTCTATATCCTATCTATTTGATTTACATTTATTTAAAAAGTTCTCAACAGGAATTTGTTGAAAATTTATACCCCGGCTCCACGCTCTTGGTCCCATATACAACCCGGGAATTCATGATGGTATTTTAAAAACGGTACCCCTAAAAGTGAATGCTGGGAACTTCTACCACAGGGAAGCTTACATCCCATCATCAACCGCAAGGAGTTTGCGCACTATAAGATTATCTTTTACCTGGGGGTTTGGGGGATCACCCCATTGTTAAAAACGGGCATTAAATATCGAGCTTAATAAACGCTCTTGCTTCAAGGTAGCCTGAGAGCCACCTTGAATGAACCTGGTGGCTGCAGAAAAAAACTAATGAAAAATCGAGACTTCAATTAGTGGCATGTCCGGCCAGGGTATTCATGATTTCTTCGCACCCGCCCTTTTTCAAATAGTCCGAATGGTCCTGTAAATCCTGGAAGTTTCGTCCACAAATTTCACTGCACAGCATTTTTCCCTGGGTTTCGGTTTTAAAGGCCCGTAGCATCTTTTCTGCCGTTTTGTTGTTAAAATAAGGTGGTTCTTCTTCCGGATGTTCCCGGCACCAGTCGAGCATTTTCTTCCACAGGGCAGCGCTCAATGCCCCACATCCCCCTCCATATAAACCAAGGCCACCGGCAAATCCTGCCACCATAGCCATTTCTTCCTCAGTACCCCCCATTTGCCTGACTACTTCTGAAGCACAGCTTTGAGGTTTTGGAATAGGGTTAAGGGAAGTATCGACCCCCTTACTACCTGCTTCCATAGCATACGGGCCCCATTGTTCTGCCAGGTTAAAGCAGTGGCTGTTTTCCATTCCCTGGGAGGTTACCCTCTCCATAAACGCTGCCATGCCGGCCTCGCTCGTAAGGTCGATCCCTATGATCTCCCTGCAGTTAACCGTATCGGTTTGTTCCATGAAGGAGGTGATCAGATCTTGTGTGGCATTTACCGCTGCGTCTATCGCTTGATCCAGATTCCCCAGCCTTCGGTACGCCTCTCCCCCAACGGCCAGGGCAGCCCCCCACAGCATGCCGCATTGGTACCCCTGGTTCATAATGCCCCCGGCCATTGGATTCATGGCCTTTTCAACAGCTTCATCCGGATGGCCGAATTCGCGATTCAATAAATGGGCAAATGTTCTGGAGCATGTTCCACATTCCATAAAAACATTTTTGGCATCGTTTACTGAGTTGGTCTCAACTTTCATGGGATGATTTTTTGTTTGACAATTTCTTGGCCAACAAGGATCGTTAAGGTGTTTAAAGGACCTAACGTATACCTCGATCTGGTTCAACAGACAACCCTTTTAAGAATCAAGACTTGGCAAGGGCGTTGATCTATAGATAAATGCTGTAAATCAGGCTAATGTACGGTCCATTAATAAACCATGAAATGATCCCCGTCAGGCTGATCATCCTGAAACTTTTGAAATAAACGCCAGAGAAGCACGAAGAGGAAACCTTTTCATCCGCTGTATCCCCTAGAAGCCGGAAAACTTCTTATACCCGCTACAGTTATATAATAGCGAAGGCTGGGAAGCTTGAAGTGAATTATTACAATAGCCCTACTACAGACTATTTGTTCAGAGTAAACCTTTCTCTTCAAGGGATTCTCGTAATTTGGCCTGATTCTCCCAAAAACGGTCCTCGATCTTCTGCATAACCTCTTCAAACTCCGGATGTCTTTTTAGCGGCTTCATAAGCGGGTCCATTTCCAGAAACAACAAGATCCAGTACTGGTAATGGTCCTGTGTTGAGAACACCTCGAGCTGTTCTATAGCCTTGTCATACTTCTTTTCACGGGCATACTTCACCGCCAGGCTTGCGCTTCTGTAGATGGACTGATCCTTTTCGCAATAGGCATCGTAGGATTTGAATAAATCTTTTGCCTTTTCTTCCAGTCCCATCTTTTCGTAGACCTCCCCTATTTTAATGTCTTCCTGGGGAAAAATAGCCAAACCACCTCGCTGTCGGGCACTTATAAATTTGTCGTAGTAATAAAAAGCGCTGTCATACTCCTCCTGAAAATAATGCATCTTGCCGACTTCCTGAAGGATGTCCAACCGCGTGGTATCTCGTCTCCATTCCTGCGTTAGGAGCCTTGTGGTCTTTTCGATATCCCGGTCCCTGGCATAAAGAATATACGCCTTCAAATAGGGAGCAAAAGGATTCTCAGGATTATAGTCCAGCGACTTGTCTATGTACTCCAAAGACTCTCCTACAAAGCCGGCCTGAATCAGTGCATTGCTCAGGTGTAAATACGTATAACTCCTGGTGGTGGAGTCATTTGAAGTAACATCGATCTGTATGCCCTTCAGGGCATATTCCAGATATTTGCCTGTGTCGGGGATGATGCGGGCGTAGTAATCTGCCAGGATCTGCACCACTGCCGAGGAGTTCGGGTTGTATTCCAGGGCCTTCTCCAGGTGCGGCAGGGCCAACCGGTACTCCTCGGTCTGCATGTAATACATCGCTTTGGCAATCAGGCTTTCAGCAGATTTGGGATCATATAGCAACGCTTTGTCAGCGTAGTTGTTGATCACCTCCGTATATTGTTTCTCCCTTTTGAACTGGTCCATGAAAAAATAGGCAATGGCAATATTTGCGTAAGCCAGGGCAAAGTGTGGGTCTTCTTCTATCGCCCGCTCAAACAGGGGAATGGCCTCCTCCAGACCATCCCGGGTCCCGGCCCACATGGGCTCCAGGCCCCTCAGGTAGTAGTCGTAGGCCAAAAGGTTTTCTGTCGGCTTCTTCTGGATTTGCTCTAATTCATCAGGGGTTACCACCGCTTCAATACCAGCAGCAATTTTACCGGCTACTTCATTCTGGAGGGCGAAAATATCCGCGATTTCCCGGTTGTACTGCCCCGACCAGACAGGCCTGTCCCCGGAGGCTTCGACCAGTTGTATGTGGAGCAATACCTGGTCCCCCACCTTCTGCCCGCTGCCCTCCACTATATAGTTCACGCCCAGCTCCCGGGCAATTTCCGGGATCGACTTGTGAGTGTTCCTGTATTTCTCTGCCGAGGTCCGGCTGATGACCCTGAGATCCTCGATTTTTTGAAGGCTGTTCAGGGTGGATTCCATGAGTCCGTTTATAAAATATACATTCGTCGAATCTCCGCTCTCGTTTTTAAACGGCAGGACGGCAATAGACTTCTCGAGTATAACTTTTGGAGCAGCAGGCCGATTCACAAATAGCATCACTGCAACAAAAATCAATAGCAACAGGGCGGCCGTGAGCATTTTCCAACGGTGCCGCCGCAAGAATCCTGATGCAACCGGCATATCGTCAAAATTTCTTTTGGATGCCTCCCCTGGCGGATATCCGTAATGTTCCCGGAAACATTTAATGAAGTAAGAGGGGCTGCCAAACCCAACCTCATAGGATATCTCGGAAACACCTAGGCTGCCCTGCCGGAGTAGTTCCATGCTTTCATTCAGCCGGATTTGTCGAATGAATTGACTTGCAGAAAGCTGGGTATGCTTCTTGACCTTCCTCAGTAAATTGGAACGGCTCATGTGCATGGCTTCTGCCAGTTCAGAAACCCCGAAATTCTCGTCGGAAAGATGCCCCAGAACGATAGCCTTCGCCTGGTTTATAAAATCCGCTCCGGTTTTGGATGTTTCCGACATGATAAGCAATTGCTGATCCGAAATTAGTAAAGTTTAAGGTATTCACCCGTTCGTTCCGGGGACTCGTTTTGTATGCTATGCATCATAAGTTATATCCCTGATGCATAGTTTATATGGAGTCCCCAAACTTTATGTGTTTGGCTTCATGCCTTATTGGCCTTGCGTCATGGCCTTCCGGAACTTTGTACCAAACAAAAAAGGGTAGTACAATTCTAAAACTTATGAAATTATGAAAACCTCAAAAATCAAATTCTCAAACAAACCATTTTATGCATTGCTTGCAGCTGCATTTCTCAGTGGAGGATTTATTGGATGCCAGGATGCCAAGACGCAGGACAGATCAGAACAAATCAAGACCACTGCGGAACAACCCGAATTGGACCTGCAGGCAGCCGTGATCCAGGGAAACCTTGAAGCGGTGAAACAGCACATAGAAGCGGGTACGGATCTCAATGCAAAAGACCCAATGAGCGGATCGACCGCCCTGATCTCTGCAGCCACCTTTGGAAAAACCAAAATTGCCAGTGCCCTTATCGATGCAGGGTCGGACCTGACAGTTAAAAATAACGACGGTGCCACGGCCCTGCATGCGGCCGCATTTTTCTGCCGGGTTGAAATCGTACAAAAACTGCTCGATGCCGGAGCCGATAAAACGGTGCGAAACAACTTCGGGGCCACGCCCAGGGAAAGTATTATGGGATCCTTCGACGAAGTAAAACCCATCTATGAATTCATGCAGAGCCAATTGGGACCTCTGGGCATGGAACTCGACATGGCTGAACTGGAAAAGACGCGTCCCGTCATCGCTATGATGTTGCAATAGTAAACAGACAGAAATACGCTCATGAAAACAGAAAGAAGATATGATATTGACTGGCTTAGGGTGATCGCCATTGGACTACTGCTAATCTACCACATCGCAATTGTGTTCCAGCCCTGGGCCATGTTTATCGGCTTTATCAAAAGTGATGAATCCATGGAAAATTTGTGGAAGCTGATGACCCTTCTCAATGTCTGGCGGATACCGTTCCTGTTCTTTGTATCGGGGATGGGGGTTTACTTTGCCATTCGCAAGCGAACCTGGCCACAATTACTAACGGAGCGCAGCAGGCGTATCCTCCTTCCTTATGTTTTCGGCTTCTTTGCAATCACCCCCCTGCACCTATATATTTTTCAGGATTACTACAACATGCCCTTAAGTTACATGCCTCACGCGGGTCACCTGTGGTTCCTTGGAAACATTTTTGCGTATGTAGTGTTGCTCTCCCCCCTTTTTTTCCTTCTGAAAAAGAAGAAGGACAGCGAATTCATGAAAGGTTTATCGGGGTTATTGAGCAATCCGTTGGGTCCGCTGTCAATAACTACTTTTTTTATTGTGGAAGTCCTTGTCATAAAGCCCCAGATCTTTGCCATGTACGCCGAGACCTGGCATGGATTTTTTATAGGATTGCTCGCCTTCTTTTTCGGGTTCCTGCTGGTTAGCAGCGGAATGGTTTTCTGGGAAACGGTACTGAAATGGCGTTGGTTATATGTGGGGCTGGCCCTTACACTGTACCTG
>CBDUBB010000064.1:0-9388 GCA_965365265.1 uncultured Flavobacteriaceae bacterium | reverse complement strand
CCCTTTGAGGTGCCCAGCTTCTCTCCCCCACAGGCTACAGCAATGTACTGCTTTCCCCCCACTTCGTAAAGTGCAGGCGTGGCAAAGGCCGCGGCAGGAAGCTTGTATTCCCACAGCAATTCTCCTGTATTCCGGTTGAATGCCCTGAAATAGCCGTCTTTGGTTGCAGCTATAAACAACAGGCCGTTTTCGGTAACCACCGGACCTCCATAATTTTCAGTGCCGGTGGGAAGGGACCCCTCTGTTTCTAGCTCCGGGGTATCGCCCAGGGGAATGCTCCAAAGGTATTCTCCGGAGTTCAGGTCAATAGCATGCAGGGTTCCCCAGGGCGGGGCAATTGCGGGATGCCCGTTGCTGTCCAGGAATTTGGTGTATCCCATAAACTGGTAGGGAAGGGCACTTGCGCTTTCCTCCGCGCCTGTCACCTCTTTTTTTACTCCTGTTTTCCCGGGAGCTTCAGCAGACGGAGCTTCTTCAAGCAGGTAGGCCAGCAATGCCTTTTTCTCATCTGCTCCAATTTGTGGAAATGCAGGCATCATCCCTTTTCCGTTTGAAATCCTCTGGAGGATTTCACTCTCAGAAAGACGGTCCCCAATGTCGATCAGGGAAGGATACCCGCTCCCTGGGAGACCTTCTCTTCCTGCCTGGTGGCACATCATACAGTATTTTATGTAGACCCCTTCTCCCGGAGCAAAGTCCCTGTCAAAACCAGGTGTTTCCCGCATCTGGAGAATCCATGGCATCTCGTTGGAATTTACATAGAGAATCCCGTCATCAGGGGCTGCCCCTGCTCCTCCCCATTCAGCCCCTCCGTCGAAACCCGGCAGGAAAAGCACAGGGTCGAGACCAGGTGGGGCAAAACGCCTTATGTCCATTTTTTGAAATCGTTGGAGCAGGGAGTCTTTCTCCGGCGCAAAAGGACTGAGGTCGTCAGCGGTCAGGTCCTGGGACTGCCTGGCAAAAGGACGGGGTTTCACCGGTATCGGCTGGAACGGCCAGGCCTGTTCCCCGAAAAGATTAGAGGCAGGCACCTTTTCCTCCCGGATCTCGAAAAGCGGTTCACCCGTCACCCGGTTGAAAAGGAAGACGTATCCCTGCTTGGTGACCTGGGCCACGGCAGGGATTTTTTCCCTATCCCGAAGGACATTAAGCAGGGGAGGGGGCGCCGGGGGATCCCGGTCCCACAGGTCGTGGTGCACGAACTGAAAATGCCATAGGCGCCGTCCGGTATTCGCGTCCAGGGCCAACAGGCAGTCGGAAAACAGGTTCATTCCTTTGCGAATCCCACCGTAGAAATCAGGGGCTGCAGACCCTGTAGGAACATAGAGGATCTCCCGTTCCGGGTCCAGGGCCATGCCCGCCCAGTTGTTTGCCGCCCCTACCTGTTCGTTCAGATAGGTACCGGGATTTTCCCAGCTCCCATAGCCGACTTCTGCCGGGTGCGGGATGGTGTGAAATACCCATGCCAGTTCCCCGGAGCGCACATTAAACGCCATGATGTCCCCAGGCGCAGCACCGACGCTTTCTGATACCCGTAGCGGCATGATGATCAGGTCCTGAAAGATAGTACCCGGCGTATTGGAAATCACAAACTTCTTTCGGGCAACCTCAGGCATGGCAGCCCTAAGGTCTATTTTACCGGATTCCCCAAAGGAAGGGACAGGCTTTCCCGTAAGGGCATTAAGGCACCATAGATCTGATCCAAGGGTGTACAGGATGCGCTTGTCGTCCCCGTCTTCCCAATAGGCAACCCCCCTGCTCGTTGAGTGATATACTTTAAGGGAATCCCCGAAAATCCAGACGCGTTCTCCCGTACGGGCATCCAGGGCAAAAGCCCTTAAGGCTGCGGAGACCCCGTACAACATGTCGCCGACAACGATTGGGTTCATCTGCATTTGGCCATAATCAGGGAGGTCGTGCTCCCATGCTACCGAAAGCCCGCTTACATTTTCAGGGGTAAATTCCCCAAGGTTGCTAAAATGCGTGCGGCCCGGATCTCCCAGGTAGTGGCTCCAGGTCGTATACAAGGGGTTTGGGGTTGCTTCAGGAATGTCTTTTCCCTCATTACAACCAATGAGCAATGCTGTGAGGATAACAGGGAATACCCTGAAAAAAGGGAATTTGAACATGGTGTAAAATTGCGATACGGGCTATTAAATGTAGAAAAATCCCCCGGGATTTCCAGAAAGGGAGGTGTTAACTGAAAAGTTCGGAACTGAGAACCCTGACTGACGAGTAATAGGAGCGTCCAAACAGGTTCAGGTGTACGAGGAGGTAATAGAGCTGATAGAGTTTCACCCGCAGTTCAAAACCGGGCTGTTTCGGGTTAATCTCAAAGTAGGCGTCGTAAAATGCTTCTGAGAAACCCCCAAACAACAGTGACATCGCCAAATCGACCTCAGCATGGCCGTAATAGACGGCGGGGTCAATGAGATACGGTGCGCCATGAGCGGAGATCAGGTAATTTCCCCCCCAGAGATCCCCGTGCAGGAGGGAGGGGGGTGTGTCTGGAACAAAAGAGGCTACGCGGGCCTCCATTAGCGCAGTGTCGGGAATTTCTTCCCGGGAAAGCAGCCGCTTTATACGGGCCTTTTCGTACTGAGGCAGGAGGCGGCTATGGGTGTAAAATGAAGACCAGTCCTTCGCCTTAGTATTTTCCTGAGGCAGGCTGCCGATATAATTTGGCCGATACCAACCAAAAAAAGGCCCGGTAACCTGGTGCATTCTGGCCAGACCTCTTCCGAGGGCTTCTGAGGAGGACCGGGATTCCGCTCCCGGCAGGATATACTCAAGCAGGAGGCAACTGCCTGATTGTGTAGGGGCACACCCCAGAACCCCGGGTGTGCTTAGGGTATGCGTATGGGAAATAGCCCTCAACCCCTCTTTTTCAGCCATAAGCATATCCAGTCCGTGCGGGGATTCCAGCACCTTGGCGAAAATCGGGCCCTCGTCGGTATCCAGAAGATAAGCACCAGCAATATCGCCCCCCCGAACCGGTCGCATTTTTTGGATTTCCAGACGGAATGCTTCTTCCAGGGCCGTTTTCAGATCGGGACTGGCCATGGATCAGAGTTTAAACCGCTCCCCAATACGGGCGATCCGGAACCCGGAGGCCTCCACGGTTTTTGATTCAGGGCTGTTCGCGTCGAGAAGCGGGTTCGTGTGGTTCATGTGGATAAAGTATACCTTGTTCCGAAGCGATTCAGGCAGGCGTTCCAAAAGGGCCATAGACTCGACGACGAACGGATGGGGTATTTCACTCATGTCGCGGTATCCGATCTCTGCAGCATTGTAAAAAGTAGCGTCCAGGAAAGCCAGATCTACTTCAGACAGGATCTTTTCAAGGGACACCTCCCACTGATCCCATTTATCAATGTCCGGGATAAAGACCGCAGTTCTGGACGGGCCGGTGATTCGAAACCCTGCGGTTTCGGAGTATTCATCCCTGTGAGGGACACGGATAGGCAGGACTTCCAAATGATCAGAAAGGGTTATTGGAGAGTTTTCGGTAGCGGGCTTCAAAAGGACGTTCCCCAGTCGGACCAGCTGGTCCCAGGGGCCGTTGCTGCCGAGGAAGGCCAACATGCGGGGAAGGCCATACACGGGCACTTCGCGGGCATTCATGGCCTCTCTCCCAAGGTACATCAAGCCGGCATAATGCCCGATGTGGGCGTGGGTGAGGAAGATGCCATCCGGAGCGTTTGAGGCTTCAAAAGGAGCCTCCCTGCGGAGCTGTCCCAGTTGGCTGGGGAGGTCCGGGGTAGCTTCCAGGAGGTACATCCTGGATTCCAGAACATCCAACAACCCCAGGGAAACCACTTTCCGGGTCGGATCGGGGTTTTCGTAAAGGGGGGCGCAACAGGATTTCCTGCATCCCATATGCGGAGCCCCGCCATCCTGCAGGGTTCCCAGAACCAGTAATTCCACGGCAGGAAGAGAGGAATCCTGGGTCTGTCCGAAAGCAGCTCCTCCGACAGGAAAAACAATCAGGAACGCACTGACAATCGTTCTAAGCATTCTGGCCTATTGAAGGGTTTCCCGATATTTGGCAGAGTTTGAGAGCAGCTCTCGTGCCGCAAGAATGGAAGGGTCGTGATCCAGGTAGTACTCAAAGAGCCCCTCCCGGTAAAAATACCGTTTGATGATCTCGTCTTCGAGCAATTTGCGGATTTCCACGGAATGTCGCTTCAGCGCTTCCATTTTCTGTTTTTCCACCGCCGCCAGCAGCGACCTGAAATCGGCTTCTATCTCATCGGTAAAGACGACGTCTTCCTGCCTTGTCAGGGCATCCTTCAACGCTTTTTCCGTGTTGGTCTCAAAGGAAAAATCGCTCTTTGCGACAAAATCATTGAAGTTGTTGAGGGCGTTCGAGTACAGGGTGAATTCTGAAACCTCCGGATGCTCGTTCTGGTAATAGTAATCTGTCGCAAAATCAAAAACAAGCTGATTCCGCTGAAGGGCATCGATAAGGTCATTGGAGGCGAGTTCGCGTATTTCGATGTCCGGCATCACTCCACCCCCGTCCGTTACCACCCGACCATTACGGGTTCGGAACTCCTCAAACCGGGTGTTTCTTACAGCATTCCCCTCGTCGTCTCGATTCCAGTAGTCCAGCGCCTGAATGCAGCGACCCGACGGCGTGTAGTAGCGGCTTATGGTCACTTTGAGCTGTGTGCCGTAAGTGAGCTTTAGTGGCCTTTGCACCAGGCCTTTTCCAAAACTCCGGGCCCCCATGATTACGGCCCGGTCCAGATCTTGCAACCCGCCGGAGACTATTTCGCTGGCCGAGGCGCTTTGCCCATTGATCAGGACCACCAGGGGCATTTCTGTGTCAAGTGGCTGGTTCCGGGTTTTATATTCCTGATTGAATTTTTTGACCTTGGATTTGGTCGTTACAATAAGTTCCCCCTTGGGAACGAAGAGGTTGGTCACGTTGATGGCCTCTGAAAGCAATCCGCCGGGATTTCCCCTTAAATCCAGAATCAACCTTTCAGCGCCCTGGTCCTTGAGTTCTTCAATGGCATCTTTAGTTTGTTCGCTGGCTTTGGCATTGAACCTCGACAGCACAATATACCCTGTCTTGTCATCAGCCAACCTGTAAAAGGGCACGGCATCGACTTCTATCGCACCACGGGCTACGGAAGTCGTGGCCAGAACCCCCTGTCGCCGGTAGGTAACTTCCACAGTGGATTTGTCGGCCCCTTTTAACAACTCGGTGGCGTCATCCTTAAAATCCGAAACCTCGATATCCCCAATCCGGATGATTTCGTCCCCGGCCCTGAGCCCGGCCTGGTCAGCCGGATACCCTTTGTAGGGCTCCACCACCACCAGCCTGTCTTCGTAAGAACGGACAAGGGCCCCTATTCCGGAATATTCTCCGGCATTATTGATCTTGAACGCCTCAACGTCCTGTTCATTAAGGAACTGTGTATACGGGTCAAGATCGTCGAGCATGCTCTTTATGGCGGTGTCCATAAGCTCGGCCGGATTGGTCTCATCCACATAATTCATATTCAACTCCTTGAAAAGAGTGGTGAATATTTCTATCTGCTTGGCGATCTCAAAAAAATCACCCTTAAAACTGGTGGCCGTAAGAAAGACCCCAGCGGCCAGCAATGGAAGTATCAGATTATTTCTCAACAGCTTCTTCATGTTCATTTTCATTGAAATTTTTGAGGAGGGATTTCACAGCCCGGGAAATATCAGAGAAATCAGGCATTTCCTTCCCAAGGTATAAAAATACGAACGCATAGCTCCCTTCTATATTGTTAAAAAACCCGGGCTTTTCCAGGCGGTAGGCCTCCCGCATCAGCCGTTTGATACGGTTCCTGTCAACAGCCTTCCTGAAGGATCTCTTCGGAACGGCAAACCCCGCCTGTACGGGGACATTCTCCGGAAGCGCACACTTATGGTACTGCAGAACCAAAGGGAAGGCCTTCAGCCGGGCACCCTTACTGAATACCGTCTGCCAGAGCTTTTTACTGGACAGTCTTTCTTTCTTAGGAAACCGATAGAAGGGCATGTCCAAAAATAGCAATAAATTAGGGGCTGTCCTGAATGATAATTATCATAGTAAAGGGACAGGGCAGACTATAAATTGCCCGGATATAGTTGTATTTCAGCCAAACCTTAAAATACCTGATATGGGGACCCATACCGTGAAACCCTTGGACACCGTAGAGGAACGCAGTATTTATTTTCACCGCCTCCTGACCGACATTGATGCGCTGGAGGAAATGCTTCAAAAAGGGATGTTCCTCAAGGAACCCATTCACATAGGCGCGGAGCAGGAGTTTTGTCTGGTAAACAAGAACTGGGAACCTTCCAATAAAGCCATGGAAATCCTGGCGGATATTAAAGACCCTCATTTTACCTCAGAACTAACCCTGTACAACCTGGAGATCAACCTGGACCCCCGCCCCCTGACGGGGACCTGTTTTTCAGAAATGCACCGGCAACTGAACAACCTTTTGGATTACGGACAGGAGATCGCTGAAAAACACGGGAATTACGTTATATTAACCGGAATCTTACCCACCATCAGCACCTATTACCTTTCGGAAGACTATATGACGCCCAAGGAGCGTTATAAAATCCTGAGCGACGCCATCCAGAAAGTGCGAAAGAGCGACCTGGAGGTCCACATAAAAGGGGTGGACGAGATCAACCTGCACCATGACTCCATCATGTATGAAGGCTGCAACACCAGTTTTCAGGCCCATCTGCAGATTGACCCCGACCATTTTGCAGACACCTACAACTGGGCTCAGGCAATTTCGGGCCCCATACTCAGTGTGTGCTCGAATTCTCCCATGCTGATGGGGCAGGAACTTTGGGAGGAAACCCGGATAGCCCTCTTTACACAAAGCGTCGATACACGGAGGAGCACCTTTCTGTTGAATGAACGCGAACCCAGAGTGGGCTTCGGGACTTCATGGGCATCCGGGAGTGCGGCTGACTTTTACAGAAAATCCATCGTGCGCTTCCGCAGCCTGATTTCCACAGAATTTGACCCGGAAAACAGCCTTGAACAGCTCAAATCCGGCAAGATCCCAAATCTTGGCGCCCTTAACCTGCACAACGGCACGGTTTACCCATGGAACCGCCTGTGTTATGGCAGAACCCAGGGCAAGCCGCACCTGCGGATCGAAAATCGCTACATGCCTTCCGGACCCACTTCAGCAGATGAGATTGCAAACCTTATGTTCTGGGTAGGCGTGATGCTTGGGCGCCCCAGGGAATGGGAGAACATCAAGGATAAAATGGATTTTAGGGACGCGAAGAAAAACTTTTTTAATGCCGCCCGTTACGGTATGGCTGCCCAGTTCCACTGGGACGACAAAATCATGCCTACCAAACAGCTGCTCCTTGAGTTTTTCCTTCCCATGGCATACAAAGGCCTCAACAGGGCACAGGTGAGCCGGGAGGACGCAGAACACTACCTAGGCATTATCGAAAAGAGAATACACAGCCACAACGGGTCAGAATGGATGGTGCAGACCTACCGGGAGTTGCGAAAGGAATTCAATGCCGCAGAGGCGTTGCGGCGCCTGACGGCATCGCTCTTTGAAAGATCGTATAAGGGGTATCCCGTTGACGCCTGGAAAAACATACACGCCAACGAGCTGCAGCACAGCAAGAAAAAGAAAAAGGTGGGCGACCTTATGGTTACCAAGATCATCACGGCCCAGGAGGAAGATAGTGCCGCCCTGGTCCTTCAGATGATGAAGTGGAACAACATACACCACCTTCCTATTTTGAATGACGCCAACGAACTAAGCGGCCTGCTTACCTGGTCGGATGTAGAGCACCATGAAGAAGATGAGGCGATCTATAAAATCAGTATCCGGGACCTGATGAGGAAGGACCTGGTTACCATTGGTCCGAAAGCGTCCGTAAAAGAAGCAAAAGAAACAATGAAGAAACACAAGGTAAAAGGTCTGCCGGTAGTCGTCGGAAAAGCCCTGGTGGGCATAGTGACAACAAAAGACCTGCAATGATATGGTATTGACCGAAAAGGACACCCTTTCCACCCTTGAGGCAGACCGGATCATTGGTCGGATCACCTCCGAAAAGCCAGGCCCTACCATGGTTTTTTTTGGAGGCATCCACGGGAACGAGCACGCAGGGGTGCTTGCCCTGGAGGAAGTTTTTAGCAAATTCAATAATGGGGAGCGGTCTCTTGACTGTGGCTCCGTGATTGCCATTCGCGGAAACCTACCGGCACTGACCAGGAAACAGCGCTTTTTGAAGCACGACCTGAACAGGCTCTGGGGAAGGAACCGCCTTAGCCAGATCCTGGAAAAACCCCGGAACCAGCACTCTCCGGAAGAAAAAGAGCTCGTGGTGCTCTACCGGGGCGTTCACCAACTTCTGGAGCAGTACAGCCCGCCGTTCTATTTTATTGACCTGCACACCACCTCCAGCCGGTCACTGCCGTTTATCACCATAAACGACTCAATTATCAACCGAAAATTCTCAGAACTTTTCCCGGTCCCCGTGATTCTTGGGATAGAGGAGTATCTGGAAGGTCCTCTTCTGAGCTACATCAATGAATTGGGCTACCTGGCACTGGGGTTCGAGTCCGGGCAGCATGATGATCCCCGGGCCATTAGCAATGCAGAGGATTTTATTTGGCTTGCCCTGTCTTACTCAGGGGCTGTTTCCCGGACTCCGGAGCGGGAGGATCACTTTGAACGACTTAAGGACGCCGCTTTTGGGGATCACCATTTTTATGAAATCTTTTACCGACATGAACTCCCGGAGGATCACTCGTTTAAGATGGAGGAAGGTTTCTGGAGTTTTCAGTCGCTTCCAAAAGGAACCCTTCTGGCCATGGAGAAGGGGGTGCCTGTAGAAATGGAAAAGAAAGGGATCCTCTTTATGCCCTTATACCAGAAACAGGGAGAGGAAGGGTTTTTCCTGATCCGCAAAACCCCCAGATGGGCACTTAAACTCTCCGGCAGACTTCGCAAATGGAACATTCACAAAGCCCTGAGCTGGCTGCCAGGGGTAGGGTGGGCAGATGCGGAAAAGGACCGCCTCGTGGTGAACCTCCATGTAACGCGCTTCCTCAGCAAACCATTCTTCCACCTGCTGGGCTATCGCAGCAGGCAGCGCGATGAGGCCCACCTGATTATAAGCAACCGGGAACACAAAGCCCGCAACGAGGAATACGCAAATACCAGTTGGTTCTCTGAGGGCTGAGGGAGCCTATTCAGCCATCCACCCGTTGTTCTCAGGGTTCGTGTCCGCCATCAGCTGTGAAGGGTCGATCAGGATCGCCTTGATCTGTTCCCGGGGAACCTCAATCCGGAAAGAATATTCCTGCTGCGCCCAGGGCCAGTCAGGGCGGACCTCCCAGTCAATACCGCTGTAAGGGTTTTCT
>CBDUBB010000063.1:0-9418 GCA_965365265.1 uncultured Flavobacteriaceae bacterium | reverse complement strand
TGCCGAAAACGGGCAGGAAGATGCCCTGTTTCTGAAGATGCATGGACGGAAACTCTATCAGTACGCCCTTGAAGCCGTGCCCCAGGCATTGAAGGCATGCCTTGAAAAAAGCGGGATATCCCTGGACGAAATCAAAACGGTACTGATCCACCAGGCCAACGGCAAGATGGACGACGCCATCCTGAAACGCCTTTATGAACTCCATGGAATGAAAGAGGTGCCTGAAGGCATCATGCCCATGACCATCTCCTGGCTTGGGAATTCTTCCGTCGCTACCCTCCCTACCCTCCTGGACCTCATCGTCAAAGGTAAGATGGAAGGGGAACAGCTGCATGAGGGGGACGTTATCCTGTTTGCCTCGGTGGGCGCCGGGATGAACGTGAATGCCATGGTGTACAGGATGTAATTCGAAGTTGGCAGTCGGCAGTAGCAGGTGGCAGTTCAAGGTTCAAGGTTATAAGGTTCAAAGACGCCTTACGGGTATGGAGAACTGCAGACCTGGCTTGACCGCTAGTTGTTTTCAACAGAATCCAGTATCTTCAGGACATGACCAAAGCCAGCTGTTTTCTGGGAATCCTAATCCTGTTTTCCTCCTGCCAGTCACCAAAGCAAGAGTCCCACGCCGCCTTTGAGGTGTTCTGTGAAATGGTCGCCAACGACGCCAAACCAGTCGCTTTGCACCACCCCATGGATTCCGCTACCGTGGATGCCAACTGGACCGCATTTGAGAAACTGGCTGAAAAGTGGGGTGTCAGCCTGTACCGGGAGCCGGCTTTCCCAAAAAGCCTGTTGTTCCCCGAAACCGTCCGGGACGGGCAACATGTGGTGCTCATCTACCATCCACCACGGAAGCAGCAATACCTTCAGTGGAAAGCGGACCAGTTAGCCTCAGACCCGGAGGACAGGGAGCTACAGGAAGCCCTGGCCCGCAGGCTTGGACGCCTGCTGGGGTACAGTCCTGAGGGGATCAACCGCCTTCTCGAGAAAAATTCCAGGTATCACAGCCTCGTTTCCTTCGGGGTGGCAAAACAGATCACCCATCTCTACTACGCAGAACCTGACGAGGCCATCACCTTTTACGGGAAAACCCTGGGACTACCCCAGGAGGGCATAGGCCGTTTCCGGATCGGTACGGACGCCCTTATCGAGATCCACCCTTACGATTCGGTACACCCTGCAGGCCAGCCCAAAAGCACGGCCATCGCCCTGCTGACAGACCAGCTGCCAAAGTGGTATGCGTATATCCAATCGAAGAACATCCCTGTCAAATACTCCTACAAAAAGCGGGAAGGAGGGCCCCATGATGGCTTTGTGGCCCTGGACCCGGGAGGGTATCTTTTGGAGTTTGAAGAATTTAAACAGCACCCGGAAAACGAGCGCCTAATGGCAGCTCTGGCCGCGGCCCCGAAGACCAAAACCGGGGTAGACGGCCTGTATTTTTATGGCTCGGTTACCTGGACCTACCATAAGGACCTGCTCGGTATGCAGCGATTCTATGAGGAAGCCCTGGGGTATCCGCTGGTGGCGGACCAGGGCTGGACCAAAATATTCCAAACCTCCCCCACCGGGTTTATCGGCCTGGTGGATGAGCGCCGGGGCATGGAGGATTATGCCGATAAAAAGGCGGTGGAACTGGAATGGCAGGTCAGGGACCTGCAGGGCCTCAGGGACTATGCCACAGACTCATGGAGCGACTACGACCCGGGCACCCAATCGCTGATCGGGCCCGAAGGTTATCGGTACCGTCTTACCGGGGAAGCCCCTTCTCTGTCTGAAAATTGAGATACACGAATGCGTCAAGGACTTTTCTGGCGTTCTGAAAATTTGAATTTCATGGTGAACAATCTCTTTAAAAAACTGAATTACAGGGAACAGGGAGCCATCCTGGCCCTGAATTATCCGGACTCCTTCGAAACAGAACTGGAATCCATGGAGACAGGTGTTGCCGTACACCGGAGCCTTGACCGGGCAGGAGATGTTCTGAAATTTGTCATTGCCTTCGGGAAAACGCTGAAGGAAGTAGAAGAACTCACGCGGAGCATCGGGCCCAGGCTCGCAGAGGACGCCGTGTTTTGGTTTTGCTACCCAAAGCAAACCTCCAAAAAATACACCTGTGAATTCAACCGGGACACCGGATGGGAGGTAATGGCAGAATTTGAGCTGGAGCCCGTCCGCCAGGTCGCAATCGATGCCGACTGGAGTGCCCTTCGGTTTCGCCATGTGGACAAGATCAGGAAACTGACCCGGCGGGAGAATTTTGCCCTGACGCAGAAAGGGAAGGAACGCTCCCGCAGAAAAGGCAGCTGAATCCGGGTCTTCACTATTAAACCAAACCCTATGTCGATGCGTAGTTCATCCCCCAGATTCCAACACATTTTAGCCTGTATGGTCTTTTTCCTTATGCTCCTAAATGGTTACGGTGTTTTCAGCCAACAGGGCGAGGATCAGATCTTGCAGCTCAGGTCAGCCTCCAACCAGGCAATGAAAGCCTATGATCATCAAAAGGTCCTGTCTTTTCTCACAGAGGATGTCCTTACCACCACGGGAAACGGCACCCTGCTCACGGGCAAGGCGGCACTGGCCGAATACATTGACAAGAATGCCGGAAGCAGGATGTACTTTGTCCGCACCCCGGACCAGGTCCGAACCGGGTCCGAAAGGGCCTGGGAACAGGGTACCTGGAAGGGCTATGACCCTGAAATAGGTCCGGATCCGGCCGTTGGGGGTGCCTATGCGGCCATGTGGGTTAAAGCTGGGGGTAGGTGGCTGATCAAATCGCAGTTATTCGTCACCCTGGAATAGCCAATCGGAGTGGCTTTTTAACGAAAACAGGGCTTGGGAAATCCGGGGAGAGTGCCTACTTTTAAGAAGACTTCGTTTAACCAACCCAACACCCATGAAAAACAAATTAAGCATCCTGCTTCTTATCGGTATAACAGGCTTTTATGCCCCTGCCGGTGCCCAGCAAAAAACCATAGACGAAAAGTTTTATGAAGGCCTGGAATGGCGCAACATCGGCCCCAACCGGGGCGGCCGTTCCCTGGGATGCGCCGGGAGCCCCGACCGGCCTAACGAATACTACTTTGGAGCCACAGGAGGTGGCCTCTGGAAGACCACTGACGGAGGGAATGAGTGGAAGCCCGTAACAGACGGGCAGGTTACCAGTTCCTCCGTTGGGGCTGTGGCCGTGGCAGAATCCAACCCCGATGTGGTCTACATAGGGATGGGGGAAGTACAGCTTCGCGGCAGCATCACCCAGGGAGACGGCGTCTATAAAAGCACGGATGCGGGGAAAACCTGGAAACACCTGGGCCTGGAAGAGACCCAGGCCGTGGCCCGGATCCGGATCCATCCCACCAACCCAGACCTGGTGTATGTGGCGGCCCTGGGTCACCCATACGGGGAGAATGAAGAGCGGGGAGTGTTCCGGAGCAGGGATGGGGGTACTACCTGGGAAAAAGTGCTTTATGTGAGCCCAAAGGCAGGTGCCGTAGACCTTATCATAGACCGGAACAACCCTGAAGTTTTATATGCAAGTACCTGGGAAGTATACCGCAAGGCCTGGAAGATGTGGGGCGGGGGTGGCGACAGCAAGCTCTGGAAGTCCTCGGACGGGGGAAACACCTGGACAGACCTCACCGGAAATCCCGGAATGCCGGAAGGACCGATCGGAAAAATCGGAGTGACCGTTTCCCCGGCCAATTCCAACCGGGTATGGGCGATTGTGGAGGCCAACGAGGGTGGGGTGTTCCGCTCGGACGACGGCGGGAATACCTGGACCAAAACAAATTCGGAGCGCAAACTCCGTCAAAGGGCTTTCTACTATTCGCGCATTTATGCCGATCCGGTGGACGAGAACACGGTTTACTGCCTCAACACTGGCTTTTACAAATCCACGGACGGGGGTGAAACGTTTGATACCACCATCCGGGTCCCCCATGGGGACAACCACGACCTCTGGATCGACCCCAACGACCCGGAGCGGATGATCAACTCCAATGACGGGGGTGGCAATGTCAGTATTAACGGAGGGAAGACCTGGACCGAACAGGACTACCCCACTTCTCAGTTCTACCACGTAATGGCAACCAGCGATGTACCTTATCATGTGGCCGGGGCCCAGCAGGACAACAGTACCCTGGCCATGCCCAGCGACGGCTGGGAACACATGCAGGCCAGGGGGCCCAACCACGGGTGGTGGTATGCCGTGGGCGGGGGTGAAAGCGGCTGGATCACCCAGCACCCCGAAAACCCTGACATCTTCTACGCTGGGAGCCAGGGGGCCCTGCTAACGCGGTACGACCGCAGCAACGGGCAGGTACGGGACATTCAGGTATACCCCCGGTTCTTTTCCGGGGAGCCTGCAGCATCCCTGCCGGAACGCTGGCAGTGGACCTTTCCCATTATGTTTGCCCCACAGGACCCCAAAGTTATGTATACCTGCTCTCAGCACGTGTGGAAGACCACCGATGACGGGCAATCCTGGGAGCGCATCAGCCCGGATCTGACCTATGCCGACCCCAGCACCCTGGGAAAAACCGGAGGGGTCATCACCATGGATATGAACGGGCCGGAGATCTATGCCACTGTCTTTGCCCTGGCCCCGTCCTGGCACGACATCAATACCATCTGGGCGGGATCTGATGACGGGAAAGTACACATTACCCGGAATGGGGGCGGAACCTGGGAGGACATTACCCCGGAAGGCCTCCCCAAATTCTCCCGCGTGAGCATCATCGATGAATCCCGCCACCGGCCCGGCACCCTGTACCTGGCCGCCAACCGCTATCAGGTGGACGACCGGCAGCCCTACGTCTTCAAGACCCATGACTACGGGAAGACCTGGACAAAAATCACCAATGGGATAGCCGACGGTCACTTTGCCCGGGCTGTACGGGAGGACCCGGTGCGAAAGGGCCTGCTCTTTCTGGGCACCGAACACGGGGTCTATTTCTCCATAAACGACGGGGCGCTCTGGCAACCCCTGCAGCTGAACCTGCCCGATACGCCTATCCGGGACCTCGTGGTCAAGGAGAACGACGTGGTGGTGGGGTCGCATGGGCGGGGCTTCTGGATCCTGGATGACATCCAGCCCCTTCGGCAGTATACGGATGCCATGAAGAGCGAGCAGGCGGTCCTCTTCCAGCCGGCTGATGCCATCCGGGGCGTGTACGATGCAAAAATCCAGTACTACCTGAAGGAAGCCGGGGATACGATCACCTTTGAGATCCTGGACGCGGGGGAACAGGTGATCGGCACCTTTACGGGGAGCAAACCGGAATACGAGGAAGACCCCGATATCCCCTGGTGGCGCAGGGGCGGATCCACCAAACCGACCACGGCACAAGGCCTGAATTCCTGGACCTGGGACCTCCGGTATCCGGGGGCTGCGGACTTCGAAGGAATGATCATCTGGAGTGCCCGCCCGAAACGGGGACCCAAGGCTCCTCCCGGGACCTACAAAGTACGGATGAAAACCGGGGAACAGGTTCAGATGCACGACTTTTCCATCCAGATGGACCCCAACCTGAAAGGGGTCTCCGAAGCAGATCTGGAGGAACAGTTTGAGCTGGCCCAAAAGATCGTGCAGAAAACCACCGAGGCCAATGAAGCTGTGATCCGCATCCGGGAAATAAGGGAGCATCTGGTTTCAAATCGGGAAAAGATGCCGGCCACCGCTTATGAAAATACCATGGTTCCCTTCCTGCAGCAGATAGCCGCTGTTGAGGAAGAACTCTACCAGGTAAGGAACCAGTCCAACCAGGACCCGTTGAATTTCCCGATCAAACTGAACAACCGACTTGCCTCACTGAGACGTAGTTTGGAAACGGGGGATGCAAAGCCTACGGATGGGGCCTATAAGGTATTCGGGGAACTCTCGGCAGAATTGGAGCAGCACCTGAGTACTTTGACTTCCGCCATCCGGACAAATCTGCCGGAAGTGAACAGGATATTAAATGATGCGGGCATCCCGACCCTTAAAGAAGCTATGGAGTAGCATGAAAGGGCTTATGTACGATACCTTTCAGGGACCTCTGCAGGTAAGGAATGTCCCTGACCCTTCTCCGGATCCCGGGGGTGTTGTAATACGGGTGGAGGCCACCGGATTGTGCCGAAGCGACTGGCACGGGTGGATGGGGCACGATGCGGATATCCGCCTGCCGCATGTCCCCGGGCACGAACTGGCCGGGATCGTTGAGAGCACAGGGAAAGAGGTCAAAAATTTTCGGAAAGGAGACCGCGTAACGGTCCCCTTTGTCTGCGGCTGTGGCCATTGCGGCCAATGCCTGTCGGGAAACCACCAGGTCTGCGACCACCAGTCCCAGCCGGGCTTTACCCATTGGGGTTCTTTTGCCGAGTATGTGGCCATTGATTATGCAGATGTAAACCTGGTAAAACTTCCCGAAGCTATCGATAGCCCCACAGCAGCCACCCTTGGATGTCGGTTTATCACTGCATTCCGGGCAGTCGTGGACCAGGGCAGGGTAACTGGAGGGGACTTTGTATCAATCCACGGATGCGGGGGTGTGGGCCTTTCCGCCATAATGATTGCCAGTGCCCTGGGGGCCCGGGTAATTGCCGTCGATATACGGGAAGACAGCCTGGAGCTGGCCCGGGAACTTGGAGCTGCTTATACGCTGAACGCCTCCGGGGCCCAGGACATCGCAGACCAGATAAAGGACCTTACCCATGGGGGCGCTCATGTATCCCTGGATGCCCTGGGCAGTCCGGACACCTGTTTCAATTCAATCGCCAGCTTGCGCAAAAGGGGGAAACACATTCAGGTGGGACTGATGGCCGGAGACCACCGACACCCTAAGGTTCCCATGGACCTCGTAGTGGCTGGTGAACTCGAAATTCTGGGCAGCCACGGGATGCAGGCATTCAGATACCCCGAGATGCTTGGAATGATCCAGAGCGGGAAACTACGGCCCGAAAGACTTATCGAAAAGACCATTTCCCTGGAACAGGCAGCCCTGGCCCTGCCGGCCATGGACAGGTTTGAACACAAGGGGGTTATGGTGATCGATAGATTTTAGTTGGCAGTTGCAGTTGGCAGTCGCGGTTGGCAGTGAAGCTGTGTTCAGGGTTAAGACATGGTTTGATACCTTGGGGGATGCCCCGAAACCCCCAGGGACAAGATAGGTCCCTTTGGAGTAATTTCATTGCAGGCGCAAGAGGAGATACAATACACTGATAAACCTCTAGAAAACTGACGCTTAGATTCGTGTATCAAAACCTATAAATGAAGGGCCTAAGGCGGTGCTCCCGTCCTTGCCCTGTCCGAAGAAATCACAACTTTCGCCCAGGCGTATAGGGGGCCCCTGCCTTTTCCAGGGAGCCTTCCAGATTTTCCAGGTCCTCGAAAAAGGCCTTCAGATCTGCCCGGAAGCCAATAAACTCGCGGCTGGCAATCTCAATATTCTTCTTATGGGTCTCTGTTGGCATCTGACGGGTTTCCCAATGGCCATTTACCACCTGCCCTACCCTGGAGCTTATCGAAGGAACCGTTGATTCATTCATGCGCCCGCGGGCAGGGTCCCCCGACAAACGCATACGCAGTCCTGATAGTTGTTTTTCAAGGTTGTTCACAGCCGCAAAAAGCTCCGGGGCGGCCTTGGGCGTCCGGGTCAATGCGGTTTGCATATGCTGTAACCGCTGGCCCGCTTCCCCCATCTGCCTTCTAGCCCCTGAGATCTGTCGTGAGAGTTCACTGGTCTTCTGCTGAAATTCGGCCACCGCCTCAAAGTCCGTATCCGGAGCTGCCGAATCCACAGCTTTGACCCTGAATTCTTTTGGGTCTCCATGTGCCTCCAAAACTCCTTCATGTAAAACAAAAAGAGTGACCGTGTAGGTTCCGGGAGCTGCGAGAGGTCCCTGGGGATCTCCTACCCAGGGCGGTACAAAATCCGGCTTTCTCAGGTCTATGGGGTCTGGAGCAGAATAGCGTAAATCCCAGCTTGCCCTGTGCAACCCCTTTCCGGCAGCCCCGTTTATCCACCGCACCGGATTGTCGTTTTGATCCCGAACCAGCAACAAGACACGGGGATCCCCTTCATCCGATTCCTGCCTGAGCTGGTCCCAGCCGGGAAAAGGTACATCCGAGTTGGCCTTTCGCAGGGATTTTTCAGCCTCCCGGCGGGCTGCCTTGTCAGTCTTTGGGATGGTATTCAGGTAGTAGGTGAAAATAGCTCCGAAGGGAGGGTTATCGGCGACGAAGCTCGTAGATCCCAGGGTGGGCATCCCTTTAGCCTGCATGGGGGCGTTGGGGATGTACCACCAGGCATCCCGTACGGGAAACAAGGTATTGGCACCTCCTTTGACGGTGGTGGCCAGCTCCCTTAAGGGGCTGTAGTCATCCAGTACGTAGAAGCCCCGTCCGAAAGAGGCTCCGACCAAATCATGATCCCTGCGGTGCAATTCGATATCCCGGAACGGGATCGTTGGAACACCCGTTTCCAGCTTTACCCAGTTCACCCCCCTGTTCACCGAGAAATACAGGCCGAATTCCGTCCCTATAAACAATAAATCCGGATTGAGATGGTCCTGTTTGATAACCCATACAATGGTATTTTTTGGCAAATCCCCCGTAATGGAGCGCCAGCTGCGGCCCCGGTCCTGACTCATGAAAAGAAATGGGGTAAAATCTCCGAACTTGTGGGCGTCAGCAGCCGCAAAAACCGTATTCGCATCGTGCGGAGAGGCCTCCACATCATTGATAAAGGAGCGTCCGGGAACCTGGGGGAGACTACCGCTCCTCCGCCAGTTCTGACCCCCGTCTTCACTGACATGGATTAATCCGTCATCCGAGCCCGCATACAGGAGGCCCTCTGCCACGGGCGATTCCGAAATATTGGTAAGGGTGGCGTATTTGGACATGGCCCCATTGTCGTAAAGGGCATCCACACTCCATACCCGGCCGATCATTTCCAGCTCATAGCGGTTGGTATTGGTCGTAAGGTCAGGGCTAACGGGGGTCCAGGAATTCCCCCGGTCATTACTGCGCCAGACACGCTGGGACCCGTAATAGAGCCGGTTCCTGTCGTGCGGGCTGATCAGGACCGGGCTGTCCCAGTTCCACCGTTCAGGAGGGTCACTGGGGGCGGGCTGCGGCTGGATATTCAGGACCTCCTGGCTGCGCCTGTCATACCGGTGCAGCAGGCCCTCCTGAATCTCCATATAGGCGATATTGGGATCTTCCGGATCAAAAGCGGCATCATACCCGTCGGCCCCCAACGGAACAAACCAGTCCTGGTTGCGCACCCCTTCGACATTTGTGGTTCTTGAAGGCCCGATCAGGGTACCGAGGTCCTGGGCCCCTCCCATAATATTGTAAAAAGGCTCGGCATTGTCCAGGGCCAGCTTGTAGAATTGCGAAATGGGAAGGTTGGGGAAGTGCCGCCAGTGGTCGCCGTGG
>CBDUBB010000062.1:0-9431 GCA_965365265.1 uncultured Flavobacteriaceae bacterium | reverse complement strand
CGGGAATCCCGGATACGATACCCCTGCTGGTGCAGATGCGGGAGGCCGGTATCCCAATCATCTCGGAAATCGAGTTCGGGGGCTGGTTTACAAAAGCCACCCTGATCGCGATCACCGGAAGCAACGGTAAGACCACAACGGCCTTGCTCACCTATCACCTTTTGAAGGAAGGGGGGCTGGATGTGGGTCTCGGGGGCAATATCGGGGATAGTTTTGCCCTCAAGGTAGCCCGGGAACCCCGGGAATATTATGTACTGGAAGTGAGCAGTTTCCAGCTGGACGGGATCCGGAGTTTTCACCCGCATATTTCGGTGATCACAAACATAACCCCCGACCATCTGGACCGGTACCAGAATACCATGGAGTACTATATCCGGGCCAAGCTCCGCATTTTTGAGAACCAGACACCGGAAGACCATTTCATCTTCGATCTGGACGACCCGGTTCTCAAGGAGTGGATACAGCCCGGTGAGATCCGGCCACAGACATGGCCGTTTTCCCTGGAGCAATCCCTGTCAAAAGGAGCCTGTAAAGAAGGCAATGAAATACAGATACGAACTGATAACACACTACTGAAAATGAATACGGATTCCCTGGCCCTTGAAGGGCTGCACAACGTAAAGAATACCATGGCGGCCGCCACTGTGGCCCGCCTGCTTGGGATTCGCAAAGAAAGCATCCGCCAAAGTGTTGCGAATTTCCAGGGGGTCCCGCACCGGCTGGAAAAGGTCCTGAAGATCCAGCATGTGCAATACATCAACGATTCCAAGGCGACCAATGTAAACGCCACCTTTTATGCCCTGGACAGCATGACCACCCCTGTGGTATGGCTTGTGGGTGGGGTGGACAAAGGAAACGACTATCGTTCACTTTTGCCGCTGGTGCGTGAAAAGGTCAAGGCGATTGTCTGCCTGGGTCTGGACAATTCCAAAATTTTGGAGACGTTCGGAAACGTCGTGGACCTGGTGGTGGAGACCTATGCGATGTCAGAGGCGGTCAAGGTAGCCTATAAGATAGCCGAAAGGGGGGATACCGTATTGCTTTCCCCTGCCTGTGCCAGTTTTGACCTTTTTAAGAATTATGAGGACCGGGGAGATCAGTTCAAAAACGCGGTAAAGTCACTATGAGAATGAAGGGAATCCTGCATAACCTCGAAGGAGACAAGGCGATCTGGGCCGTAGTGGCCCTGCTGGCCCTGTTTTCCTTTCTGCCGGTCTACAGTGCCAGCAGCAACCTGGTGTATGTAGTGGGGAACGGCACGACCATGGGGCATTTGCTCAAACACGCGTTGTTGCTCTTCCTCGGATTCGGTATCATCTATGGAGTTCATAAGATCCCAACGCATTATTTCAAAGGACTTTCCATTATTGCCCTGCCCGTTGTCATCCTGTTACTGGTGTATACCCTGGCACAGGGAACCACCATTGAAGGCGCCAATGCGAGTCGCTGGATCCGCCTCCCCTTTGTGGGGATTACCTTCCAGACCTCCAACCTGGCGGCGGTGGTGCTGATGGTGTATGTAGCCCGGTACCTGACCAAAATCAAAGACCGGAAGATCCGGTTCTCCGAAAGTATTGTCCCGCTGTGGATTCCTGTAGCCCTGGTGCTGCTGCTGATCCTGCCGGCCAATTTTTCAACGGCAGCCATATTGTTTGCCATGATCCTGACGCTTTGCTTTCTGGGCGGCTATCCACTAAAGTACCTGGGGGGTATCGTCCTGGCGGGGATTGCCACCCTGGCGCTATTTGTGTTGCTGGCCAAAGCCCTGCCCGGGGTATTCCCCAACCGGGTGGATACCTGGATCAACCGGGTAGAGCATTTCTGGGACGGGGCTGACGGGGAAGGGGACTATCAGATTGAAAAGGCCAAGATTGCCATCGCCAGCGGAGGCCTGGTTGGAAACGGGGCTGGAAAAAGTGTCATGAAGCACTTTTTGCCCCAGAGTTCCTCGGATTTTATATATGCTATCATCATTGAAGAATATGGCCTGGTAGGAGGCTTTTTGCTGATGTTCCTCTACCTGTTGCTGTTGTTCCGCATCGTGGTGGTGGCCAATGCAAATGGGTCGGTGTTTGGCAAGCTCCTGGTGATGGGAGTGGGGCTTCCGATCATCTTTCAGGCACTAATCAATAGGGCGGTTGCAGTGGAGCTCTTCCCGGTAACCGGGCAGACCCTGCCGCTGATCAGCAGCGGGGGTACATCCATATGGATGACCTGCCTGGCCATAGGGGTGGTGCTCAGTGCGAGCAGGAAACCCAGGGCGGCCGAAACAGAAACGGAAAATAACGGGGAGGAACATCCCCTGGAGGTGTTGAGTGGACAATTATAGGTTCTTACTGTCCGGGGGAGGCACCGGAGGCCATATTTACCCGGCCGTGGCAATTGCCGATGAACTGAGGCGCAGGCATCCCGAAGCATCCTTTTTGTTCGTCGGGGCAAAGGACCGGATGGAAATGGAAAAAATACCCCAGGCCGGATACGAGATCCGGGGTTTATGGATCAGTGGGCTGGAGCGGAAAATAAGCTGGAAAAACCTGGTTTTTCCTTTTAAACTGATTGCGAGTCTGATGAAGGCAAATGCCATTGTACGGGAATTCAGGCCACACCTGGTGATCGGAACCGGGGGGTTTGCCAGCGGACCCACCCTGAGGATGGCCGCGGCCAGAGGGGTACCCTGTGTATTGCAGGAACAGAACTCCTTTGCCGGTATCACCAACAAGTGGTTGGCCAAAAGGGCCTCCAGGGTGTTTGTCGCCTATGAGAACATGGATCGTTTTTTCCCGGCGGAAACCGTGCGCCTTACCGGTAATCCGGTACGCAGTGCATTGACGGCTTCTGCACCAAATCAGAAAGATGCGCGGGTATCCATGGGCCTGAAGGCAGGTAAAAAGACCCTGTTGGTGCTCGGGGGCAGCCTTGGCGCCCGTAGGATCAACCAATTAGTGGAAAAAGAACTGGGATTCCTGCAGGAGCTGGGTATACAGGTCCTCTGGCAGTGCGGGAAGGGATATTTCGATACATACCGCATATACGAGTCTGAAGGGGTTCAGGTACGGGCCTTTATCGGGGATATGGGCGCTGCCTTTGCAGCCGCCGACCTTATAATCTCCAGGGCCGGCGCGGGTTCTGTATCGGAACTTTGCCTGGTGGGAAAGCCGGTGCTTTTTATCCCCTCCCCGAATGTGGCAGAGGATCACCAGCGGAAAAATGCCGAAGCCATCGTCAGCAGGGATGCGGCCGTGATGCTGCAGGAATCCGAACTGGATACGTCGTTTGAAAAGACGTTCCGCGATCTGGTCTCCCATCCGGACCGAATGAAGCGCCTGGGGGAAAACATCCTGGAACTGGCCAGGCCAAATGCCACCCGGGACATTGTGGATGAGATTGAAAAATTGCTTGAAGGAACATATGGAACTCGATAGGATTCAAAGGGTTTATTTCATTGGGGCGGGGGGCATTGGCATGTCTGCCCTGGCCCGGTATTTTGTCCGTCTGGGCAAAATGGTGGCCGGGTATGACCGAACCCCATCCCCCCTTACCAGCGCCCTGGAATCCGAAGGTGTCGACCTGCACTACGAGGACCGGGTCGAGCGGATCCCCACGGCTTTTACAAAAAGGGAAGGGACCCTGGTGGTCTTTACCCCGGCGGTGCCTCCGGGTCACTCCGAACTGCAGTATTTCATCCGGTCGGAGTTTCAGGTGAAGAAGCGGGCAGAAGTACTGGGGCTGGTAAGTAAAAACAGCCGCTGCCTTGCAGTGGCCGGGACACATGGCAAAACGACAACCTCCTGCATCCTGGCCCATCTCCTGCGGGAGGCAGGCCTGAAGATTACGGCTTTCCTCGGGGGTGTTTCAGAGGATTTAGGCAGCAATTTTATCATGGAGGGAACCACTTACACGGTGGTCGAGGCAGATGAATTTGACCGTTCATTTCTGTGGCTGCACCCGGAGGTGGCCTGTATTACCTCCATGGATGCCGACCACCTCGATATTTACGGTTCGGGGGAAGCGCTGGAAGCTTCTTTTCGGGCGTTTGCCGACAGGGTATCACCGGAAGGGATGCTCCTTATCCGAAACGGGCTCCCCTCAAAAGGGATTACCTATGGGATCGAGGACGATTCGGACTACTGCATCCGGAATGTACGCACAGCTTCGGGATGGTACGAATTCGATATTGTGGCTCCAGAGGACACTTACACCGGAGTGCGTTTTGGCAAGCCCGGGCACCATAACCTGCTCAACGGGCTGGCCGCCTTTGCCATGGCCCTTCAGGTTACGGACGATGCGCAAAGTCTGATAGCTGGGCTCGGTTCATTCAAAGGGGTGCAGCGCCGCTTCTCCTACCGCGTATCCACAGAGGATCTGGTATACATTGACGACTATGCCCATCACCCCACGGAGATCGATGCGGTCTATCAGGCTATCCGCGAGATGCATCCAGGGAAGAAGGTGCTGGCTGTATTCCAGCCACACCTGTTTTCGCGAACCCGCGATTTCGGCCCCGAATTTGCCCGGAGCCTTTCCCGTTTTGACGAGGTGTGGCTGCTGGATATCTATCCGGCCAGGGAGGAACCCATCGAGGGAATCGATTCCCGATGGCTTCTCAGCCTTATGGATAACCCGCACAAAAAGTGGGTTGCCAAGGACCGCCTTATTGATGAAATCAAAGAGGCCAGCCCCCAGGTACTGGTGACCATGGGTGCCGGCGATATCGGGCTGCAGGCCCAACCAATAGAAAATGCTTTAAGTCATGCGAGTTAACTGGAATACTGTAAAATTGATTTCGTTAGTGTGCTGCACTACAATGCTTTACGCTTTTTCGGATGTACGAAACTCAAGCCGTAAAATCCGCGACCTGCGCATTCATTTTGAGGAAGGTGAGAATCTGTATCTAACCGAGAGTATGGTTAATAAATTGTTAATACAAAATTATGGGCCCCTCCGGAATTTGCCCAAAGAAAAGGTAGTTTTGAATACTATAGAATCGGTCCTGCAGACCCATGATATGGTAAAAGATGCCCAGGTTTACCTTACTGTTGATGGCGAACTTAACACGAAAATCACCCAACGGCAACCTGTCGGACGTGTAGCGGGGGAACGTTCATTCTACCTGGACGATCAAGGCCTTCAGATGCCATTATCCCCTAACCATTCTGCACGCGTTCCTATCATTACGGGCAAAATTACAGGCAAGACCCTGGAGGATGCCTACGTGATTTTAAAGTATATCAATCAGGATCCGTTTCTAAGTAAAAACGTGATTGGAATCCATATCCAAGGCGAGTCCGATTACCAGTTGAAATTCCGCCTGGAACACTTTGTGGTGCGCCTGGGAGACGTTACGGACCTGGATGAGAAATTTAAAAATTTCAAGGCCTTTTACACCAAGGCCACACAGGAAAAAACCCTGTTGTCATATCAGGTGGTTAGTCTGGAATTTGAAAACCAGGTAGTTTGTACTAAAATTTAATTCAGCATGGAAGAAGCGAAGTATTCAGTAGGTCTCGATATCGGTACAACCAAGATTGTGGCCATCATCGGTAAGGAGAACGAATACGGTAAGATTGAGGTGGTTGGCATTGGAAGGTCCCGTAGCCTCGGTGTACACCGTGGGGTGGTCAATAACATCACCCAGACCATACAGTCCATTCAGCAGGCGGTTGAGCAGGCGGAGGTGAATTCAGGCCTGAAGATCGGGTCGGTGACCGTAGGCATTGCCGGACAGCATATCCGTTCCCTTCAGCACAGCGATTATATAACCAGACCCAATTCTGAAGAGGTCATCGGAGAAGAGGATCTCGAAAAGCTCTGCAATCAGGTATACAAGCTGGTCATGCTGCCGGGGGAGGAAATCATCCATGTACTGCCCCAGGAATACAAGGTGGACGGACAGGCGGAGATCAAGCAGCCCATCGGGATGTACGGGGGGCGCCTGGAGGCCAATTTCCATGTGGTTGTCGGGCAGGTATCCTCCATAAAGAACATTGGACGCTGCATTAAAAGTGCAGGGCTGGACCTGGATAACATCACCCTGGAACCCCTGGCATCGGCCAATGCGGTTTTGAGCCAGGAGGAAAAGGAGGCGGGTGTTGCCCTGATCGATATAGGGGGCGGTACCACGGACCTGGCCATCTTCAAGGACGGGATCATCCGGCATACGGCGGTAATTCCCTTTGGAGGAAATGTAATCACCGAAGATATCAAGGAAGGCTGCTCGATTATCGAGAAGCAGGCGGAGCTGTTAAAAATCAAATTTGGTTCGGCCTGGCCGGGGGAGAACAAGGATAACGAGATTGTTTCCATCCCAGGGCTCAGGGGAAGGGAACCCAAGGAGATCACCCTTAAGAACCTCTCCAAGATAATCCATGCCCGGGTGGTGGAGATCATCGAACAGGTGTATCTGGAGATCAAGAACTACGGGCATGAGGAACAGAAGAAAAAGCTCATCGGAGGCATTGTGCTGACCGGTGGGGGCAGCCAGCTGAAGCACCTCAAGCAGCTGGTGGAGTACATCACCGGCATGGATACGCGGATCGGATTCCCCAACGAACATCTGGCCGGGGATTCCGAGGCGGAAATTGCAAGCCCAACCTATGCCACGGCCGTGGGATTGCTGATGAACGCCGTCGAGAACAAGCACAGGATCGAACTGCGGAGGGAAACCGGGGAAGAATCGGAAGAATCCGCCGAATTAGTCCTGGAGGAATATGTAAGTGAAGGGGGTGAAGCCACCACTGTCCGGAAAGAACGCAAATCGGTCCTTGACCGTTGGGCGGACAAACTGAAGGAATTCTTAGACAATGCCGAATAACGGCCCAGGAGCAAATAAAAACAAACCAGTAAAAGCACAAAAAGAACGAACACATGGAAATGGATAACATCACTTTTGATTTACCCAAAAACCAAAGCAACGTGATCAAGGTTATCGGCGTTGGAGGAGGTGGAAGCAACGCGATCAACCACATGTTCCAGGCCGGGATCAACGGGGTGGATTTCGTTATCTGCAATACAGATGCGCAGGCGCTTCAAAACAGTGCGGTACCCAACAAAATACAGTTGGGGGTTTCCCTGACGGAGGGGCTGGGCGCCGGTGCAAATCCTGAAGTCGGGGAGCAGGCTGCCCTTGAGAGCATGGAGGAGATCAAGCAGATGCTATCCACTACTACCAAAATGGTTTTTGTCACCGCAGGCATGGGAGGGGGCACGGGAACAGGAGCTGCCCCGGTGATTGCCAGACAGGCCAAGGAACTGGATATCCTCACCGTGGGAATCGTGACCATGCCATTTCAGTTCGAAGGAAAAACGCGCTGCCAGCAGGCCCAAAAGGGTATCGAGAAACTCCGTGGGAACGTGGATTCGCTGATCGTGATCAACAACAACAAGCTTCGGGAGGTTTATGGAAACCTCGGGTTCAAGGCCGGGTTTGCCAAGGCAGATGAAGTGCTGGCCACCGCGGCCAGGGGCATCGCAGAAGTGATCACCCACCACTATACCCAGAATATTGACCTTCGGGATGCCAAGACGGTACTTTCCAACAGTGGGACAGCGATCATGGGCTCTGCCTCCGCTTCCGGATCTTCAAGGGCCCAGGAGGCCATCGTCAAGGCCCTGGATTCCCCCTTGCTGAACGACAATAAAATTACTGGTGCAAAAAATGTACTGCTATTGATTGTGTCAGGGTCCCAGGAGATCACCATTGATGAAATCGGTGAGATCAACGACCACATACAGATCGAGGCCGGCCACAGTGCGAATATCATTATGGGTGTCGGCGAGGATGAAAACCTGGGAGAGGCTATTGCCGTTACCGTTATTGCCACCGGATTCAATATAGATCAGCAGGATGAGATCGTAAATACAGAATCCAAAAAGATCATTCATACCTTGGAAGATGAGCAAAGGGCCCAGCAGGACCTCAGTGAACCTAAAGTAGTCCATACCCTGGATCTGAGCGAGGAAGCTGATCTCGATGAAGTTGTGGTCAGTGAGATGGAGCTTATTCCAACAACCCAGTACATCAGGAGCTTTAATGTCTTCTATGAAGAGGTCGTGGCAGAACCTTCAGAATCGGAGGAGGAATTCGTCATCGTGGATTCCAAAGAACTCATCCGGGATATCGAAGTGGTCGATCCGGAAGTAGTGTCTGCCAAAGGGGTTGAAGAAGACCAGTTCACCCTGGCTTTTGACATGCCCCTGGATGAAAAGAAGGAAAAGAACACCCCAGGGAATTCCACTCAGGAGAACGTGATCACCTTTGACCTGGATGAGGATATACGGGATATGGAGGTGAAGGAACACGTTGAGATCACCCCTGTCCTGGAATATCAAAAGGAAGGCGAAACCAGATACAGTCTGGATGAGTACCTGGAGCTGGAAAAGAAACTGACCGGGGCCACCTCTAAAGCAGAGTTTTATGATCCCAAGCTTTCAGGAGATGAGCTGGTCTTTGAGAAAAAGGTAATCGACAAACCTGAGAACCCGGCAGATCCTGAATCCCAGGATCCCACAGACCGCCCCCTTTCTGAAATCCTCAGAGAACGTGCGGACGAACGCCGGAGAAAACTGAAAGACTTCAATTATAAGTTCCAGCACAACAGGTCCAATATCGAGGATATTGAAAAGGAACCAGCCTACAAAAGGCAGGGAGTGGATCTGAGTGAAGAAAATAACAAGGAAGGCAAGGTTTCCCGAACGACCCTGAGTGAGGACAGCAATGACGAACTCAGGCTTCGTTCCAACAATTCCTTTCTGCACGACAACGTGGATTAACCGGAACCTTCGGGGCCCGTCCCTTACCAAATCAAGACCCGGGAGGCAAAAGCTTCTCGGGTTTATTTTTTATCTTCGTACGCCTTTTAACGATTGGAATTATGAGTTTACAAGATCAGGTAATGCAAGAAATGAAAACCGCCATGAAGGCGAAGGATACCGTTGCACTGGAATCCCTTCGGGCTATTAAATCGGCCCTGCTCCTGGCCAGGACGGATAAGGGGGGCGGAAAGGAGTTGTCTGAGGCGGATGAGGTTGCCCTGGTACAGAAACTGGTCAAACAGCGAAAGGACAGCGCTGCGATCTATAAAGAACAGGGAAGGGAAGACCTGGCGGGCCCTGAACTCGCCCAGGTAGCTGTCCTGGAGCGGTTTCTTCCGGAACAGCTCTCGGAGGAGCAGATAAGGGAGGTCGTCGAAAAAGTTATTGCCGACCTCGGAGCGAGTTCCATGAAGGATATGGGACGGGTCATGGGAACAGCAAACCAGCAGCTGGCTGGCAAGGCGGATGGCAAGACGATCGCCATGATCGTCAAAGCCCAACTTAGTTAACCTGCCCCCCTCTTGCGCAGTTCGCAGAATCCTTTTTGTGTAAATTGTGCACACATGGCCGCGTAGTTCAACTGGATAGAATATCAGATTTCGGCTCTGAGGGTTGGGGGT